>JAFGOB010000099.1 GCA_016926695.1 Dehalococcoidales bacterium
GCTGTGAAGCTGATTACGTTCAGATTCACAGAGACCAATTAAGGTTACTGTGATACCCCGACGCTTGCGTCGGGGAGAATGTCATTACTTTCATATTGTAGCTAATCTTCAGTTATACTATTGACAAAGCTTAGTTTATATGAAATAATATCGCTAAAATGTAAATGTTCAGCTATACTTTAAGTTCAATTGATATATATAGCTACAATAATTGATGTAAATTAATCAAATGTTCCATATTTGCCTATTTTAAGGGGCGGATGATATTTTATGAAGAAATTATTATGGATAGTTTTAACAGCAGTCATATTCGTTTTAGTATCCGGATGTGATTATTCTGAGACAAATACACCGGCAGCATCTTCCGCTGTAACCAGCAATACAAAAACGATGATAAGCAAGCCTCCTCCTACGTTTGATATTACTTTGCCAACGGAGGCAGCAAATATTGAAAATGTAGTGCTGGCAGCCGATCTGATCGTTATTGGTGAGATAACAGGCATAAAATACGAGGTTGTAGAAGAAGAAATCGGGAGACTGATATACACCATCTATACACTTAAAATAGAAAAAACCATAAAGGGAGATGAAAAGATTAAAGAAGTCTATTTCTGGGCGTTAGGCGGGAACAATGGTGAAACGGCCATGGTTTATATTTTTCATCATAAGTTCGATATAACCGATAGACTCATGATTTGCCTTCAAAAGAGGCCTGATGATACATATGACGTGCTGTTCAATGATGGTTCAAATGGTCAACTATGGCTTGAAAGCAAAGTCTGGAAAATGTCATATGATATGGATACAGTTCTGGGCTGGGTTATTCTGGTAATGAAAAAGAATAATATCCCCATCGTGCTTCCTCAAAAAGACAGGCCGCTTTTACCCGGAGTTACTACCAAAATGCCGGTGAGGTTGAATATGGACCGCTGAAAAATCCATAATTCCTCCGGGGTTGTAATACTTTCTCTTGTCCGCCGTATATATCATCAAAGAGAAAAACAACTGAAGGAGGACCGAGATGAAAAGAATAACCGTTGCGATACTGGCCGTATTATTGATCTGTGCCCTGGTCCTGGGCGGCTGTGCCTCCGCCTCCATGCCGACCAGGATACCCCAGACCACAGCGGCGCCGGCGCAAACACATGCCCCGGCGAAAACCGCACCGGCAGCCGCCTCTACCCCCGCCCCGGTGATAACCATCCCACCTCCCATCACCGCAGTTCCAACCATGGCTCCTATGCCCACACCCCGTCCCACCGTAACAGTAGCAGGAGCTCCCGCCCCACAAGCGACTTATCCACCCACATCCGGAGGAGGTGGCGGCGGGGGCGGCGGGGGCGGAGGAGTTAGTGCGCAAACGCCTTCAACCCGTGAGTCGGGCAACCTGGGTCTGTCCGCCGGAGGGGCCAAGGACATCCAGAATTTCCGCGAAAACATCCGCAACTCTTACCTGCCGCTGCCAACCGATATTACATATGAAGGCCTATTCTACGACTATTATTTCGATACCGGCTACGTGGAACCGACCGATAAACTGTACAGTCCTTCTTACAGCTTTGCCGTCACCCGCGATCCGGTTTCCGACCGGAGCGAGTATTACCTTTCCGTCGGCCTGAACTCCGGAATGAAAGAGAGCGATTTTGCCAGAAAGAAGCTCAACCTGGTAATCGTGCTGGACAACTCCGGCTCCATGGATGACTACTACTACGAGTATTACTACGACCGGCACGGCCGGCAGGTCAACGCTTATGCCGAAGAAGGCCTGGACCGCCTGAACAAGATACGCAGCGCCACCGGGTGCATCGTCAGCATCCTGGACCAGTTGAACGATGACGACCGTTTCGCCATAGTCACCTTTAACAGCAACGCTCATCTGGAAAAACCCATGGGGCTGGTAGAACGGGCAGACATGCGCGATATTAAAAACCACGTGCTGGACATCACGGCGGGCGGCAGCACCAACCTGGATGCCGGGATGGACATGGCCGCCAGGCAGTTCAAAGGACTTAATGAAAGCGACAGCTACGAATATGAAAACCGCATCATGATCCTTACCGATGCCCAGCCCAACACCGGCGATTTTTCCAGCTACGGCCTGATGCGCAATGTCCGCAATGAAGCGGACAAGCGAGTCTATACCACCTTTATCGGCATAGGGGTGGACTTCAACAGCAGCCTGATCGAAGAAATCACCAAAATCAGGGGGGCCAACTACTACTCCGTCCATTCACCGGGGGAATTCAGAGACCGCGTTGAGGAGCAGTTTGACTACATGGTTACCCCGCTGATCTTCAACCTGGAGCTCAGGTTCGAGTCCGACGGCTGGAGGATCGACAGGGTCTTCGGCAGCCCCGAGGCGGATGCGAGCAGCGGCAGCCTGATGAAAATAAACACCCTTTTTGCTTCAAAGAGCGACGAAAGCGGTGCGGTCAAGGGAGGGCTGGTGCTGCTTAAACTCAGAAAGACCTCGGATTCATACGGGGATGAGGTCTACCTGAAAACCATCTACGAAGACCGCAACGGCAGAGAGGACGGCGATACCCGCATTATCAACCTTGAATCCAGGCAGCCCGAGTACTTTGAAAACAGCGGCATCAGGAAGGGCATCCTGCTGTCCCGCTATGGGGCCCTTATCAAGAACTGGTTGATCGACGAGCGACAGCACCTGCATTACAGCCGGCCGTGGCAGCCATGTGTGCGCGAAGATACCGGCATTATAATGCCGGATGAATACAGGGAACAATGGGAACGGCAGTCCCTGCCGCTGTGTGTATCTCCTTCATACCAGGAGCTATTTATGGATTTCAGCGATTATTTTGAAAGCGAGATGGACAGGATCGATGACGACTCGCTTGGACAGGAGCTGGATATCATCACCTACCTGAGTAGATACTAACGCGTCCTCCTGTCCGCCACCTCACCTCTGCCGCCGGGCGTACCCTCCCCGGGTATGCCCGGCGGCTTTCCTCACTTTTTATATACGCCGTACTCTTTGACGGCCTCCATTATGGCCCGCAGATTATCGGGATTGCCCTTGTCCATCTGGGCCCCGCCCGTAAGAATATATCCTCCGCCCGGCCCGCAGGTCTCAATAAGCCTCTTGCAGTGGGCTTTTACTTCCCGGGGCGTGCCGGTGCATAACGTCGATACCGGGATATTTCCCGCTATACAGGCGCAGTCGCCCAGCACCTTCTTGGCCAGCGCCATATCCGTCGCCTCGAAATACCAGATAGCAGAAGCCCGCGGCAGGTCCTTGATCACTTCCAGCCGTCTGTTATAGAGCCCCTCCGCAAAGGGCATGGGTACGCAGCCCTCGTCGATCAGGCCCATCATCACTTTCCTGAGAGTCGGCCAGTAGAAGGTCTCGTATTGTTTGGCGGACATGAAATTGTCAATGCCTTTATGTAAAGGCATCATGATAATGGGGCAGCCCGACCTGTCGGCAAGTCCTACAGCCTCTTTAATGGACATCGGCACCAGCCTCTCCATGGCTTCCAGGAGCTTCTCCGGACGGCGGTACATGTCCGTCATTATGCCGGCGGTACCCCTCAGCATATCGCCGATCATATCGAACGGCGCTCCCGAAAATCCTCCGGACGTAACGGGGAGCCCCTTTTCCCATGCCACTTTTGCCACATCGTTAACAGCCGCCTGCCATTTCAGGTTCTCCTGGGCGGCTTCCAGCAGTATTTCATAGGATTTCCGGATTTCAGGATCGGCAAACTGTCCGATGTAGAAAGTAGGAACGCCCACGAAAGCGGTCAGAGGGCTCATCCTGGCAAAGGACTGGAAGGCCCCCACCGAGCGGGGAAAGAAATAACGCATGAAGTAGTCCGCCGGATCTGCGATGAGATCGTCGTATTCCTCGGGCAGCATATATTCGCCCTCCACGTACTGGTAGGATGAAACATCATCTGCCAGTCCGTGACCGGGCCATTTTTCTATCTTATAGTCGATCATGTCCAGTACTTTGCCCGGCAGCACCAGCCCGGGGATGGCGGCGGTATCCATCTCAAAATCGTTAAGGAACATGATCCATGCCCGGCGCATCTCGTCATAGTCATACATCGCCTTTTTAAGGTTTCCGCCGGCATAAAAAGCCGCAAAAAAACCGGCGGGCAGGATTACCGGCACCCTGTCCGGCTCTTCCAGCTTGATCACCTTGATAAAGCGCGTAACCCTTTCTTTGTACAATTTTTCGATATCCGGAGAGGGAAAGGTCGCCCCGGGAGGCGAAAGCCATCGCCGGAAGCGTTCTTCCCTTTTTTCTTCGCGAGTTAACTCATTCCATTTCTTTTGCATCATAAAAGCCCTCCGTTTTTTTACCTTATAAGTACCACATTTCTAGCGGGGTGTGATGAACTGGTAGACTAGTCGAAATCCGGCACTGTTTCAGCGGTTTCCCTTTTTCATTCCTGGCAAGCAGCTAAAAAATCCAGGTGTGAGAAATATGAGGATTGAACGGCATAAATTATAGCAATAATCAGCGTCTTTTCCAAATCACCGCAGAATGCCCGGCGCCCGCAGCCCGTATTCACTTTAGCGGGGCTTTATTATATAATGAAAACAACTAATCATATACAATTATTAAGAGATACAACTAATTGAAAACTATCATTCTTGGGCTGGGCAATCCTCTATTCTGCGACGACGCAGCGGGGCTTTTGACAGCGCGGGAGATCAAACGCCGGATCAGGAGCGAACAAATTACCATAGGCGAGACTTCAGCAGCAGGTCCGGATATACCCGATATCATAGCAGGGTATGACAAAGCCATCATCATCGATGCCGTTAAAACCGCTGACGGCAAGCCCGGCCAGATTTATCGCATTGATGTCAGCCGGCAGTCCCCCGGTAAAGGCAGCAGCGCTCATAATACCGATTTCCTGACATCAATCCTTTTAGCCGGACGGCTCGGCCTGGCGCTCCCGCATGAAATAACGGTTTTCGGCATAGAGGCTGAAAACATCACGGTTTTGAGCGATGAATGTACTCCTCAGGTCAAGGCCGCTATCCCTGTTTGTACGGAAATGGTCATAGCCGAGCTTGACTTGAAGGAACCGGCGGTGACTTATCAAGCCTAGAAAGTGGACCGGAGGGAGGTCTGTATGACTATAAATAAGATACTGGTGGTTGATGATGAAGCAATTGTCCGTGAATCGATAAGGGACTGGCTAAAACTATCCGATTTCGATGTATCCACAGCCGAAAGCGGCGAAGAAGCCCTGGAAATGATCGGCAAAGAGGACTACAACATCATGGTCCTTGATTTAAGGCTTCCGGGTGAATCGGGGTTAAGCGTCCTGGCCAAAGCCAAGGAAACAAAACCCGGTCTGAAATCGATCATTATTACGGCTTATCCTACCGAAGATGCCGTAGCCGAAGCTAAAGAACTGGGAGCAATCGATTACCTGATCAAGCCTCTGGCTCCCGAAGACCTGGAAAAGCTGATCCGGGATACCATCACTTCAATGGACCAGGCTGAAGTCGCGGAGGACAGGAAAGCACCCGGGGAACAGCCCTTTCCCGCCCTCAAACTCTACTCCATAACCGGCAGCGGCCTGAAATCGCTCATTGAAGGACTGATCCGGGAAAGAGAGGTAATCGGCCCCATGGCCAGACAGGGCAAATTCATCTTCGAAAAAATATCCCGTTTCGAAGATATGGTACTGGACTATGATGTAAGTCTTTTACCGCCCTCGAAATTTCTCTTTCCGGCCAAGGAGACCCTTCTGAAATTCAACGTGGAGAGAGGGCCCCAGTTCCAGCCCGTGGTGGACACGCAGCAGAGGGCCCTGGTGGGCATCCATCCGGATGATATCAACGCCATCGAACTGCTGGATGATGTCTTTATGAAAATCAACCCGGACCCCAACTATATTACCCGCAGGCTTAATACCCTGATAATCGGCGTGGACTGTCTTCACCCGGCCTCCGAGGCGTTTGCGCCGAGCATGGGTACCAATATAGCCGATTCCGGCTTCGATCTGCTTTTGACCGATATTGGGATAGGCTTCGTGGTTACCGTAGGTACCAAAAAGGGCCTGGAGATACTGAACAAATACGCCGCCCCCAGGGAAGTTACAGGAGAAGAGATCGCCAGGCAAAAAGAGGTGCGGGACGAAGCCGCCCTGCGCTACCGTCACACGCTGGAAATTCCCAAGGAGCGTTTACTGAAACTATTACAGGACAACTACGAAAACCCCTACTGGGAGTTCAGGGCCAGGACCTGCCTGAGCTGCGGCTCCTGCGTTATGGTCTGTCCTACCTGTTTCTGTTTCGATGTGCAGGATGAAATGGAACTGAACATGATAGAGGGAGAACGCTACCGCAACTGGGACGGCTGCGTGCTGATAGATTTTGCCAAGGTGGCCTCAGGTGAAAACTTCAGGCATACCAAGGGCAGCCGCTTTCGCCACCGCATACTGCGCAAGGGTAAATACATCCTTGAAAAATACGGAAGAGTGGGCTGCGTCGGGTGCGGGCGCTGCGCCACGGAATGCCTGGCCAAAATAGCCAGCCCGGTGGAGGCTTTCAACGCTATTGCCGAATCGGAAAGGGTCAGGGAGGAAGCCAGACAGATCGTCCATGAAGCGGAACTCAAGCATAATATATATCTTCCTCACCTGGCCTCACTGGTGCGGGTCAGGGATCTGGGACAGAAAGAAAAGGTCTTCGATTTCAAGTTTATCGACGGCAGAGCGCTGGGACATAAACCCGGGCAGTTCGTGGAAGTATCCATCCCTGGAATAGGGGAGTCTCCGATTTCCATCTCTTCTTCTCCGACTCGCGGGGAAACGTTCCAGCTTGCTATCAGGAATGTGGGCAGCGTTACCAACGCCCTGCATAATCTGAAGGAGGGGCAACTGGTTGGAATAAGAGGCCCTTTCGGCAACGGATTCCCGGTAGACAAGCTGGACGGGAAGGACCTTCTATTGATCGCCGGAGGCATAGGTCTGTTTCCCCTTCGTTCTCTCATCCAGTACGTGCTGGATAAACGAGAAAGGTACGGGCGCGTCATACTGCTGGCAGGGTCCCGTTCACCGGCGGAGCGCATGTTCGTCGAGGAGCTGGACGAGTGGAACCGTAACCCTTCCATAGAATTCATGGAAACAGTAGATAAAGCGGATGAAAAATGGACCTCCAACGTGGGGGTGATAACCACATTGATCTCCAGGGTGAGAGTGGAGACTAAAAACACCGTCGCGGTAGTAGTCGGTCCGCCGGTTATGTACCGTTTTGTAATAAACGAGCTGAAAAAGACCGGCCTGGCCGACGAGCATATTATCTTTTCACTGGAGCGCAGAATGAAGTGCGGAGTCGGGAAGTGCGGGCACTGCCAGATCAACGGCGTTTACGTTTGCCAGGAAGGTCCGGTTTTCACACTGGAACAATTGAGAGGTCTGAGGGAGGCTGTATTATGAAACCAAGGGTCGCGTTCTTTGATTTCGCCAGTTGCGAAGGTTGCCAGCTCGAAGCCCTGAACCTGAGCCCGGAGGAATTGACGGACCTGGTCGCCGCCGTTGACATAGTAAATTTCAGGGAAGCCATGAGCGAAAGGTCCGATGAATACGATATCGCCTTCATTGAAGGCAGTATTACCCGGCAGGCGGATATCGCCAGGATAGAGCAGATACGGAAACAGGCTAAAACACTTATCGCGCTGGGGGCCTGCGCCGTTATCGGGGGAGTCAACTGCCTGAAGAACGATATGCCCATGGAGGAAGCCCTCCATATCGTCTACGGCGAGTCCGCCGGTTTCTACGACACCATTCCCACGCGGCCGGTGGATGAAGTTGTCCACGTTGATTATTACGTCAGGGGTTGCCCGCCGCTCACATCGGAAATACTGAAAGTGATAAAAGCCATCCTTCTGGAGAAAAAACCTGAAATCCCCAACTACCCGGTCTGCGTGGAATGCAAGTGGAGCGGCAATGTCTGTGTTTTCGAAAGGGCCATGACCTGCCTGGGACCGGTCACCAGGGCCGGCTGTGGCGCGATTTGCATCAAAGCAGGCCGTTTTTGCTGGGGCTGCCGGGGACTGGTGGATGAACCCAACCTGGATTCAGAGAAAGAAATCCTGCAAAAGCACGGCCTTTCGGTCGGACAGGTACTGCAAAAGTTCCAGATTTATAACACCTGCGGAGTAAAAAAGTGAACGATACAAAGATAGACGTACATTACCTTACACGGGTTGAAGGACACGGCAATATCGTGTTAAGAGCCCGGGACGGGAAGGTCGAGGAATTGAAGTGGGAGGTCATCGAAGCTCCCAGGTTCTTCGAGGCCATGCTGCGGGGACGATATTATAACGATGTGCCCACAATAGCCTCCAGGATCTGCGGTATCTGTTCCATCGCCCATACCATCGCCTCCGTCAAGGCCGTAGAGGCGGCCTTCGGCATTATCCCTTCTGAACAGACCCTTGTCCTGCGCCGGCTGCTTCATAACGCCGAGTTCCTGGAAAGCCATATCCTGCATATCCTGTTTCTGGCCGCTCCTGACTTCCTGGGAGCTCCCAGCGTTTTCCCCCTGGTTGATTCCCACAGGGAAACGGTAGAAATAGCCCTGCGTTTAAAGAGACTGGCCTATAATCTGGCCGAAATAATCGCCGGAAGAAAAACCCATCCCCTGGGCTGCGTCCCGGGCGGTTTTGCCGTTACGCCGAAACTGAACGAGCTGGCAGCACTCAGGCAGCGGCTGGAAAACGCCAGGGCGGACCTGGACAATATCGTCGAGCTCTTCAAGACCGTTAAGGTACCTGATTTCAGCCGACAGACGGAATATATCAGCCTGAAAGACTCCCGGACTTACGCCACGGTCAGCGGCGATCTAGCCTCTTCCGACTCGCAGACGCTGCCCGTCAGCAGCTACCTGGAGGTCACCAACGAGTTCTGCGTTCCCTGGTCTACCGCCAAATACACCCGGCATAAAAGGGAATCTTACATGGTGGGGGCCCTTTCACGCTTCAATCTGAATTCCAGGCAACTGCTGCCGCCGGCCGCCAGGGCCGCTGAGGAGCTGGGTCTGAGGGCGCCCAGTTTCAATCCTTACATGATCACACTGGCCCAACTGGTGGAATCGATCCACGTGGTTGAAGACTCTATAGGCATCATCGATCATCTTTCAATAACCGGGCTGAAAGAAGAACCTCCGGCGGTCAAAATCAGGGCAGGAAGGGGAATCGGAGCAGTAGAAGCCCCCAGGGGGCTGCTGATCCACGATTATACATTCGACGAAAAGGGCATCCTGACACACGCCAACTGCGTCATCCCGACCAACCAGAACCATAACAATATACAGAAAGATATGGAAAAAATGGCGCCGGATATTCTCAACCTGAGCGAAGATGAGATACGGCTGAGGCTTGAAATGCTGGTCCGGGCTTACGATCCCTGTATTTCCTGCTCAACGCATGCCCTGAAAATATCCATAATATAACGAAAAGAAGTGCCGGCATGGCGGTGATCAGGCGGTTTCCCGGTATACGGGCAGGTAGACGGTGAAGACACTGCCCTTCCCCACCTTGCTGCGGACCTCGATACTGCCGCCGTGCCGTTTTATTATACCGTAGGATACCGCCAGCCCCAGACCCACCCCTTTTACGGCATCCTTGGTGGAGAAGAAGGGTGTGAATAGCTTGTCCATATTCTCCGGGGGTATGCCGTACCCGCTATCCTGGATTTCAACCATGATTAACCCTCTCTCGGAGAGAGAGCTCTTTATTCTCAATTCGCCCCCTTCAGGCATAGCCTGAATGGCATTGACTATAAGATTGATGAAGACCTGCTGAAGCTGGCTGAAATCCCCTTTGACCGCTGGCAGCGAGGAGTCCTCCTCCCTGATCACTTTCACTTTGGTCAACTGGGCCTGGTGACCGACCAGGGCAATAGACTGGTCGATAACCTGGCTGATGTAAACGGTCTTCAGGTCCGGGGGAGACTGACGGGCGAAATCCAGCAGGTTACGCACCAGCTTGGAGGAATGATTAAGGGCCAGCTCCATTTTCCCCAGTATTTCCAGGGCATTCTCCCGGTTCATGGTACCGCTCTTGATCAATTTCTGAAGCAGTTGAGTATAGACCAGAACGCCGGCCAGGGGATTATTGATTTCATGAGCGATGGAAGCGGATAGCTGGCCCAGCGCGTTCATTTTCTCTACCTGGATCAACTGCTTCTGGGTCTTTTCAAGCTGCTCGATGTAATTGTTGAGAGTTTTGTTCAACTCTACTATTTTTAAATACCCTTCCATCTGGTTTTCAAAGTAATTCAGCGATATCGCTACCAGGCTGCCGACCAGAAAAGGAAAGAAAAGGTAGACAAACGACCTGACCAGGACATACGTCTCCAGCGACAGGGGCAGGGCATGGGGCACCAGTACCGCCACGAATATTATCCCGCCCCCGATGGCCCCCCTGAAGCGGTAAATAACAGCCGCATAGATCAGAGGGGCAAAAAGGAAGATGACGTAGACATCATAAAAATCGCGAAAGACAAAATAGGTCAGACAGACAAACAGGGCTACCATCAGCCACATAATCAGAAAATGGATGTTCTTCAGTCCGCTGGTAGACTTCTGCCTTACCAGCAACTCGATTATTTTCGCCTGGCGGCTGTTTTGCAGGCGGTCTTTTATACCCTGGCTTTCCGTTTCCACGGGCTTATTTCGTTCTCCACGGGCTTAATTTTCTATCTCTTTTTGGATAATACTTCATCATAATCAATTTATTTCGGATATTACAAGGACAGACCCATGTGCATCAAAGAAATAAATCACTTCTACCAGAGTCGTCCTGAAGTAGTGGCTCTACTTCACAATGATGTAATATCCACCCAGGATGACTTGAAATTTATCGATACCCCCGGGATGCAATTTACTGTCCACACAGGTACTTGAGAGCCGTAGTTCCGGTTGGTATTGAGCCAGTGTTCCGGAATTACATAAGCCACGCTTACGGAGTTGAGGACCACCCTTTGTTTGGATAGTATTTACCTTTTCAGTCTTCCACTTACTGGTATTCCAGGGGAAAGATATTGCTTATGATTTTTGATTGGGGTTTTCACGGTCTGATTCCTATTTGGCAGGATTACACGAGATGTATTCTCCGATCTGATAATATTCCTTTTCGCTCTGGATTATGCGTTCGCAATAACCTCGCTGCCAGACCTGTCCTCCCTGGGTATTCCTGAGTTGATTGATTCTTCGCGCAGAAAATGTTTTAATGGCACGGACTATTTCTGACAACGAATACGGTCTGGCAGTGTGCCGGTGCCTGAACAAGTTCAGGACGAACCGGTCAGCCCGGACTTCAGAATGTCAATCAGGCCATGGATTTGATTAGGCATTACCCCGAATATCTCGTTATAATGCAGCAGTATTTCTTGCCAAACTGACTCTGCTATTTTATGTATTGATTTAGTCGCATTGCGCTAACTTCAATTTATCTGAAAATGCAAAGCTTTCCTTGAATACATAAAGTGACAAAATAGGATACTTGCTGACACTAAATAAAGCCGGACAGTTAAAGAGACCTACGTTGATGGTAAATATCTTTATTGTCTTCTCGTGCATCAGATAGAGTATAAGCAAGGTCACGACTCATATTCAAGGGTTCGGGGCGGGCGGGTCGGGAGACCACGCCCCTACGTCCGGATGGGGCATTTTCTTGACATGAGGAATATACCATCTCAGTCAGCACATCTAAATCGGCGCTATTAGCTGGAAGGATGGATATCTGAAAGTAAAGAGAAACCGCGTGTGCATCAAAAAAGTACTTGACAGGTAAGGGGATGATCACATAAAATGTTAGTACTTGGAACAGGCAAGTTGTGCCGGGCTCATAGGCAGTGGATAAAATCCGCAGGACTAAGTAAAGTGTCCTGTGGATTTTTTTATCACGGCGGGACAATCCAAATGAGGAGAACCGGTCAATGGAAAAAGAACCATCACCCGCCAGCCTTAATCTGAATATCAACCGCCTTCACGGTCTTACGGCTGACGAAGCATCCGCCAGGCTCAAGGCGGAGGGCTATAACGAGCTGCCTTCCGCCGGACGCAAGAACGTCTTTTCTATGGCCCTGGAAGTCATGAGAGAGCCCATGTTCCTGCTGCTGATAGCCTGCGGCATCATCTACCTTTTCCTGGGAGACATCCAGGAAGCCCTGATACTGCTTTTTTTCGTTTTCGTGATCATCGGCATAACCTTCTACCAGGAGCGCAAGACCGAACGTACCCTGGAAGCCCTCAGAGATCTTTCCAGCCCGCGGGCGCTGGTAGTGCGCGACGGAGAACAGGTCAGGATAGTGGGAAGGGAGGTCGTGCGGGGAGATATCCTGATACTGGCCGAAGGCGACCGCGTGCCGACGGACGCCATTGTAATTTCCTCTGCCGACCTCTGTGCGGACGAGTCGCTGCTCACCGGGGAATCCGTACCCGTGCGCAAGGCGGCGGGAGACCCGCGAAGCGCCATGACCCGTCCGGGTGGAGACGACCTGCCCGGCGTATTCTCCGGTACGCTAATAGTGCGCGGCCAGGGTATAGCCGAGGTCAAGTCCACCGGCATTAACACAGAGATGGGCAAAATCGGCAGGTCTTTGCAAAAGGTGGAAGGCGAAGACACCCTGCTGCAAAAGGAGACCCGCCGCCTGGTGCGCAATATCGCTGCGGCCGGCATCGCTATCAGCCTCTTGATTTTCGTCGTCTACTGGATTACCCGGGGCGATTGGCAGCACGGGCTGCTGGCCGGCCTCACCCTTGGCATGGCCATACTGCCCGAGGAATTTCCTGTGGTGCTTACCATCTTCCTGGCCCTGGGAGCCTGGAGGCTCTCCCAGAAACAGGTCCTTACACGCAGCACTCCGGCGGTTGAGACCATGGGAGCAACTACTGTGCTCTGCGTGGACAAGACCGGTACACTGACGCAAAACCGTATGTCCGTAGCCAAATTGTATACACGGGACCAGTACCTGGATATGACTAATCACAGTTCAGATACTATCCCCGAGCGTTTCCATGAACTGATCGAATACAGCATACTGGCCAGTGAGATCAATCCCTCAGACCCCATGGAAAAGGCCTTTAAAGAACTGGGCAATGATTATCTCAGCCGCACCGAGCACCTTCACAGCGACTGGGAGCTGGTGGGAGATTACAACCTGACCAGGGAACTGCTGGCCCTTTCACACGTCTGGAAATCGCCGTCCGGCAGCGACTATATCATTGCTTCCAAGGGAGCGCCCGAAGCGGTAGCCGACCTCTGCCACTTCAATCGGCAACAGCGGGAGGACCTGGCTGCCAGAGTAGGGTCCCTGGCAGAAGAAGGCCTGCGCATTCTGGGAGTGGCTAAAGCCCATTTCAGACAGGGCGCTCTGCCCGAACAGCAGCATGACTTCTCTTTTGAGTTTATCGGACTGGTCGGTCTGGCCGACCCCGTACGGTCCTCCGTTCCGGCTGCCATTGCAGAATGCTACCAGGCAGGCGTACGGGTAGCCATGATCACCGGCGACTACCCGGCTACCGCCCAGGCCATTGCCCGGCAGGTCGGGCTGACGCCCCGGGATAAGGTCATCACGGGAAATGAAATAGAAAAAATGGATGATGCAGAACTGCAAAAATGCATCCAGGGAGTAAATATTTTTGCCCGGGTTATGCCCGAACACAAACTCCGTATCGTCAATGCACTTAAGGCTAATGGAGAGATTGTGGCCATGACAGGTGACGGCGTCAATGATGCTCCAGCCCTCAAGTCCGCCCATATCGGCATCGCCATGGGAGGCAGGGGTACGGATGTGGCCAGGGAGGCGGCGGCCATCGTCCTGCTGGATGACGACTTCTCTTCCATTGTCCAGGCCAACCGGCTCGGACGCCGCATTTTCGATAACCTGCGCAAGGCCATGGCCTATATCTTCGCCGTTCATATCCCTATCATCGGCCTGTCCCTCCTGCCGGTGCTGCTGAAGTGGCCGCTGGTGCTTTTCCCGGTCCACATCGTCTTCCTGGAGCTGATCATCGATCCGGCCTGCACTTTGGTTTTTGAGGCGGAAAGGGAAGAAGCCGATGTCATGCGGCGCCCGCCCCGCAACCCCAAACAGGGGATTTTCAATAAAAGGACACTCGGACTGAGCCTGCTTCAGGGGCTGGTAGTTGCTCTGGTGACCTTTGGCGTCTACGCTATTGCACGTTACAGGGGATTGGGCGAAGATGAGGCCAGGGGATTGACCTATACCACCCTGGTGCTGGCCAACCTGGGACTGATCCTTTCCAACCGCTCCTGGACGCGCACCATTTTCGGGACCCTGTTTTCGAAAAACGCGGCGCTGTGGTACGTTGCCGGATTCGCCCTGGTCTTCCTGGCGCTGGTGCTCAGCGTCCCGCCTCTGCGAGAACTCTTCAGCTTTGATACCCTGAGCGGCCTGGACATCGCCATCTGCGCAGGAGCAGCGCTGCTGAGTATAGCCTGGTTCGAAGTCTTCAAGATTATCAACAAAAGGTCCCGCAAGCCTCAGCCTGCAGAGAGACACCCCTGAGGTCTGTTACGGTGAAAGCGGTTTAATACGTTCGGTTCGAACTCATTCATTCCATCCTCTGGCAATTTGTTCGGATAATTTCAGACCGCTTCTATTTCGTAACGGTATTTCTTCCTGGATAATCCGGGGCAGAATGAGCCATAGTGCCGATTATTGAGAGCCAAGTTTCCGGCGTTTTAAGGGCCACCATTCCGGATACTTGCTGGTCTTTTTCAAATGGGCTGTTTTCTGAAGAGGTACGTTTATGTTTTTCGTAAAATTAATGAATCTTCCTGGCGGGTTTAATTCGACTTATCCCGAAACCCGCCCGCCTGAAGCTATTGTATATGAGTCGTGACCTTGTTTATACTTGCTTCTATGGATGATACATCACTCGAAGATATTTATCCTCGCCGCAAATCTCTTCGATTGCCTAGTGTAGTGCCAGTCAATTAAGTGTACAGTGTTCAGCGCGCCTTTAGCTTCAAGCTACTCTAAAGCTGTTTATGAGACACTATACTGGCTATGATTACAGATAGCAAGGAGTCTATTTCGTTACGCTTTGTACTCAGTACAAGCTTCGCCTCTTCGGACAAATCATCGATTGCACCATGAGACTAAATCAATATGGAAAAATTGCAGCGTTAGTTTGGCAAGAAATTCCGCTGCACTATCCTGATATTAACAATGATATATTCATCGTGATGCCCGATCATGTCGATGGCATCATTAACATTCTTAAGTCATGGCGGGCGGGTTTAAAACCCGCACCCTACCAACCGTATTCTCTGTCCGAAACAGTGCGTGCCTTTAAAACCTGTTCTTCACGCAGAATCAATTGTGCCCATAAGCAAAAACATAACTACAAATATAACTGCAATTAGATATTTCATCTCTTAACTTATGATTATTCCAAACAAATCAGCATATAAAAAAGTATAAATCCCATTTATGAGTTTTATCAAATTATTTTGTGTCGGCAGCAGGACCGGCAATTAGCCTTACATACGAATAGTTTTACCTTTAATTGAATGTTAAAAGACATGTCCGGTATTTGGTTACTTTACAGGTAAGATTATTGGTAGTACTATTAATATAACATAATTGTATCGGAGAATGGAGGATTTTATGGGTGGAAAAGCAAAGACAGAAAAAATGTCAGTAACACTACCCAAAGAGCTAGCCGGCGAAATACGAACCATTGCATCCCGGGGGGAAATAAGTTCTTTTTTTACCGAGGCCCTGGAACATTATATAGCCTATCGTAAGCAGAAAATAGCCCTGGAGAAAGGCTTTGGCGCCTGGAAAGATAAAAGCCATCCCGACCTTGCTGCTCCTGAAGATTCTACGGCTTACGTTCGTGCTATTAGAGAAGCGGATTGTGAACGACAACAGCGATTAGAGGGCATCAGTGCAAAGTAGCCGTGTAAAAGGCGTCTCCTGCTTGATAGATACTGATATAGCCATTGATTTCCTGAGACAGCGTAAATATGCCCTGGAATTGCTTGAGACTTGGGCTGAAGATGGGCTCCTGGCCATAAGCACACTGACTTACCTTGAAATATACCAGGGGATGAAAGCCGGAGAGGAGAGGGCAACTAACGCTTTTCTTGACGGTCTCATTTCTTTTGCTGTTGACATACCGATCGCCCGGCGGGCAGGTACGTTATTGGGAGAGCTTCGCTCAAAGGGAAGAACGATCGGTGTCGCCGACGCCATCATCGCCGCGACAGCTTTACAGTCAGGTACTCCACTGCTCACAAACAATATTGAGCATTATCCATTTCCTGATTTGAAGGTTATCAGGGGAATTAAAGCATAACATTGGATGATAATTATTCTCTCGAAACATGAATATTACCTCTTGAGATTTACTTCATCTTATCTCAAGTTTATATATCACTTTTATTATGTTAAATAGCTTTATATGTACCTTTTTACACTCGGGCCAATATCGTAATTTATCGCCTCCTTTTCCGCTTTACGTATAATATGTCTTATCATCTTTATAAGACAAATTTCCCTTAAAAACATTCAATTAACCCAAGGCTTGCTTATAACCTGTCGGAGTATTGATCCGGGTAGGTTTGTTTGACACTATATCGTGGAAAAACCTATAATAAGACATAACGTCAGCTCTTAAATACTCTCTAAGGTACTGAATCTATGAACGATCAAGCGCTTTCCCCCATCAACTGGCAGCAACTGCTTTCCCCCCGTTCCGTGGCCGTAATCGGAGCCTCCAATACCCGCGGATCATGGGGTTTTACCATCACCGCCGGACTGCTCAAGCTCGGCGGCAGACAGGTATATGCCGTCAACCCGCGGGCAGCGGAGGTACAGGGGCTCAAGGCCTATCACAGCGTCAGGGATATCCCGGGACCTGTCGATCTGGCTGTAATCGTGGTAGCCGCTAACATGGTACCCGGCGTTATGAAAGAGTGTGCTGAAAAAGGAGTCAAAACAGCATCCATTATCACGGCCGGATTCGCCGAAATGGGGGGAAAGGGGCAGGAACTGGAAACAGAGGTGGCTGAAATAGCCTCGCAGGCCGGTATCCGCTTCATCGGCCCCAACAGCATGGGACATGCCAATACCCAGGCCCGGATGTCCACCTTCGGGCAGGTAGATAATATGAAAAGCGGTCCTGTATCGCTGATATCCCAGAGCGGCAGTATGACCATGGGCATGGTGCATGCCCTGGCTGAAACAGGTATTTCCTTCAGCAAATACATCAGCAGCGGCAACGAGGCCAATATACATCTGGAAGACTACCTGGAATTCCTGGCCGCCGACGACAATACCAGGGTGATCGCGGCCTATGTTGAAGGCCTCAGAGAAGGCCGCCGTTTTTTCAACCTGGCTAAAGAGGTCACCAGGAAGAAACCGGTTATCGTGCTTAAGGCCGGCGGAACGGAAGAGTCCGCCCGTGCGGTCATGTCCCACACCGCGGCGCTGGCTGGATCGGACCCCGTTTACGAGGCAGCTTTCAAGCAATCGGGTGTAATCCGGGTGGAAGACGACGAAGAGATGGGCGAAGTAATTTTCGCCCTGCTAAATACGCCGCTTCCCCGGGGAAAAGGGGCTGGCATTTTAAGTATAGGGGGAGGCCCCGGAGCCATGGCGGCCGAGGCCTGTGAAAAAGAAGGGCTGGTGATAGGTAAAATATCAGAAGGGACAATCGCCAAGATGGACGCCTGCCTGCCCGCCAGATGGTCGCGCCGCAATCCCTGCGACCTGGCCGGGATCGGGCTGGAAGACTATCCGGCTATAGCCACTTCACTCTGGGCCCTGCTGGATGACGATAGTATCGATATCGTGCTGCTCCAGGCCCCCATAGTGGCCAGCAAGGAGATCCTGACCGGCAGGATGGGGCTCAAAACAGATGAGGTCGGGGCCTACAGGGAAAAAGAAAGAGAGAATCTCCGCCAGATCAGCCGTAAAGTGGAAGAAAGCGGCAAGCCGGTGGTCTTGCTGGGACAGCGTGCTATCAGGACCGATCCGGAGTTGTCGGCCTTCTTCAACCAGCAGAAAATTCTGGCCTATTCCGGCGCCCGGCGGGCGGCCAGGATCATGCGTTACCTGACCACTTACAGAAAATACCTGGACCGCGTAGCCGGCCAGGACTGGCCGTTATTCGGGAAATAGTAGCTATATAGTGCCTGGCATTTCCGGTGACTGACCTGATCAAAAAGGCAGGGTTCGTTGAACAGGTTTATGGAATAGAGGCTTCCGTATCTTTCATCAAACTGGACAATGAACCAAGAAGGAAATTTTTAGCATCCAATATTTCCAGGATTACCGGCTCTCCCTTTTTACTGAAATGCACGATGAACTGCCCGGATTCTTCAGCATAGTCCACCGGTTCGGTTGATAATTCTATAAGTAATGCATCCACATCTTTGCTGTATCTGACTTTAGCCATATCTTTCCCTCTTACCCGGATAAAAAGTTACAACGACAATTTCTTCATTATTTTCTTCGTATATTATACGCAATACTTTGTTTTCATCAAGCCGGCCCTGGGCAATTTTCCTCCCTGCGGAACCAGCTTCTGTTTTTTCAGGTCTTTCCAAAATCGTAATAATCAGTTTTTCATCGAGGCCCAGCCCATGTTTTGCCAGGATATCACACTTTATCATGGCATGCTTACTAAAACGAATTACTTTTTTATACATTCGCTGATTTGCCCCAACGCATTAACCATCTAATTGATACTCTATTCTCAAAACCAGACAACGTCAACCACAAAGCGGGACAATAAGCACCTACCCATTTTCCTCTCCCTCGATGGGAGAGGAAAGTGGGAGAGAGGGATTATTCCTATCTTAAAAAACGGTAATAACTGTATTTTGTCAGAAATTTTTATATTAAACGACAATAAATGTCTTAGTCATGAGGCCAGGACTGGCTGCCATACGGGAAATAGTAGCTATATAGTGCCGGGCATTTCCGGTGACTGACCTGATCAAAAAGGCAGGGTTCGTTGAACAGGTTTATGGAATAGAGGCTTCCGTATCTTTCAGTGAATGACCCCGCAGCTTGCTGCGGTGCCAAATGGGAAGATGGAACGTTACCACCCAGTTCCACCTCGATTCATCCCCATAGCAAGCTACAGGGTATTCTCGAATTCACTCATAAACAGAGTATGTATTAATTGAAAACCAGGCAGGGCAGGCTGCTAACCCGCCCTGTATTTGAGAAAATTTGATACACCTGCCTTAAAAAGGCCGGTATCTTACTGCTGCTGTTTCTTTTTGGCTTCTTCCTCCAGTTTTTTTGCCTCGGCGTCCGCCTTGGCGATGCTATCCTTGTCCCTCCAATCCTGGTGCAGGGCTTTATGCCAGGCTGCTTTGTCATCCCTTTTACTGGCCCGGTCGATAGCATCCAGCAGGGCCTGGGGCACCGGCTCACCCTGCGATTCCAGTTTGATCTTGAGGTTCATCAAAGCCCTGGGCGTACGGGCCATGCCCTTGCCCTCGACCCTCTCGCCGTGTCCCTTCTTTTCTTCTTCCTTGGGGCGCGAGCCGGGAGGAGCGATAACCCAGGTATCCTCGCAGGCCTGGGTAAAACCCTGTAAATCGCGGGTATGATGGACGGCCTTTTTGATATTGGTCAGAGAGGTGAAGGACAGCTCCGCATTATCCGCCACCCGGTTGGCAAAAGCCAGTGTCTCTCTCTCCAGAGTTTTAAAGTCGGGATAGACGCGGTTGACGAAATGCAGGTCTCTGCATTCCATGGCGGACAGGAAACGGTGCTCGTAGACAATCTCCAGCATCTTGCGGACACCGAAGTCCCAGGTGCCCGGATCGCACTGCCCTACCTCGGTCAGGAACAGGGCGTCTTCCGAAGCGAAAATGATATCCATCACACCGGCCAGGAAGAACCCTCCCCAGACGCAGTAACCGTGTACCATGGCAATAGTCGGTTTGTAAACGCGGTGGAATTTATGCAGGTGCATTTCCTGTAAAAAGTACTTATGCTGTTCCCCGTAATGGCGCCAGACCTCCCTCTCGGAGCCGTAGTCCTTGATCAACTGCTCGGGAGTCCGCCTGTCCGCCATCATGGGGGCCGATTCTGGTGTAAGGCCGAAGGCGTCATGCCCTGCGGAGAAGCAGGAGCCTGCTCCCGAGATAACCAGCACCTTGCAGGCAGGATCGGCCGCGAAGCGGTCAATAGCATGTTCTATCTCACCATACATGGGATGGCTGATGGCATTTCTGTATTGCGGTCTGTTAAGTATAATCCGGGTCACTCTGCCCGGCTGGTAAATAATCCCCTGGTATTCTTTGTACTCCAACGTAGTCCTCCTTAATCCCTGCCCGGTTATTACCCCGGCTGATAATTAATTATAGTTAATTTTATATAAGTTGCGCATTATTTTTTCATTTATAATTGCTTTTAGATTGTTTCGTCGCTGCGCTTCTCGCAATGACGAGTCAAAGAAATTATTATTTCCATATCAGTTTAATTATGATATAAAAAAGTTCAACTATCATCAGTGGCAAGTTAAAACAAGTTCCGGCGGTACAACTAAATCTACTCGAATACCCCGTCCTGCATCAACTGAACAAACTCATCATCCGGCATTCCCAGTATTTCCGAGCAGATTTGCTCGGTATGCTCTCCCAGCAGCGGGCTGGGTGAGTAGGACTGTGAAGGTGTTGCGGACAACTGGAAGCTTCCACCCAGATGCGTGAACTGCCCCATTTCGGCATGATCCATTTTCCAGAAGATATTGCGTTGTTTAAGCTGGGGGTCCTCGTAGATATCCGCCGTATTCTTGACCACTCCGGCTGAGACTCCCGCATCCTGCAAGCGGGTCATTACCTCCTCAGCCGTGAACTGGACCGTCCATTCGCTTACCAGCGCGTTCAGCTCCTCCTCGTTCTTTTTTCTATTGGCCAGGGTATCGAACCTGGGATCGGAAATATACTCTATCTTTCCAACAACCTGACAAAAACTGAGCCATTCGTCATCCGTGCCCACAGCAATGGCGCACCAGCGGTCCTCGCCCTTGCAGCGATAAATGCCGTGCGGGACCATATAGGGGGAGGCGTTCCCGATCCTGACCGGCTCCCTGTGATTGGCGGCATAGTCCAGAATAGCGGGCAGGAGAAAATATTGGGCTGTTTCAAACTGTGAGACCTCCAATAATTGTCCCTGTCCGGTCTTGTTGCGGTGGTCCAGAGCCGCTATCAAAGTTGCCACCGCAAAACGGGGGCTTATACAGTCGGTGTAAGCAGAGACGCCTATAGGCAGAGGCTCCTTGCCCGGCCAGCCGATGAAATTGTTGAGTCCGGCGATAGGTGACAATACCATGCCGAAAGCCGGCAACTGGGAGTAAGGACCGGATGAACCGTACCCGCTCTGCCTGAGCATGATGATATCCGGCTTGATCTTCTTCAGCTCTTCATAGGTCAGGCCCCATTTCTCCATGTTGCCGGGTGTATAGTTCTCCATGAAAACATCGGATTTCGCCACCAGTCTTTTCACTATTTCCATGGCCCCGGGATGACCCATATTAAGGGTAAGGCTTAAAATATTGGTATTAAAATGGTTGAAATAGGCGCCGCGGTTAACTCCCGGCTTACCGTCCTTGTAAGGCGAGGACGTGCGCATGACGCAGGGCCGCTTGCTGGTTTCAACCCTTATTACCGTAGCGCCGTGATCGGCGAATAGTTTCATGGTCAGCGGTCCGACTACAGCCCAGCAAAACGCCAGGATCGTGATACCGCTCAGTGCTCCGCTTCTGCTCTTCGATTCCACTGCTGTCACCTCTGTTTATTAGATAATTCCAGCCTGTTTAAAAAGTACCAGGTCTTCAACGGACAGGCCGATTCCGGCGTAAATTTCCCGGTTGTGTTCTCCGATCAAGGGGGCCCGGAACTTGATGGAAAGGTCTTCCGCCGAGGAACTGATAAACGCCCGCGGATAGACCAGGGTCTTGCCGCTCTCAGGATGCGCTATTTCTTTCCAGAAATTACGGGCATTGAGACATTCATCGTTCATGAGATCGCCGATGCTGGACAGGGGTCCGATTGACACCCCCCGCGGCACGGCCCCCTTCAAAAGGTCTTTGCCGGTATGGCTGGCGAAGAATTCACCTACCGGTCCGGAAATCCGGTCCATGGTTTCCCGCGTAACGGTGAACATATCAAAGTTTTCCCAGTCCATACCAAGCAAAAAGTCGGTGGCCATGCCTTCACTGTCCATCCAGTCAACCAGCGCCTTCAAGGACTTGGCCCCCGTCCGTCCGCCGATGACATTAAAGAATAGATAGCCGTCCTTGCACTTCCAGACCTGGCGCTGTCCGACGTTCTTGCTCACACCGGCCCTGAAGGCCCCCGCCCGGCGTAAAATATTTTTGTTCAGCTCCCAGACAGGTATGGCGTTGGCCTGGAACCATCCTGCGCTCTGCTGCATGGAAACATCCACCTGCTGTCCTTCACCCGTCTTTTCCCGGTGGTAATAGGCGATCATGGCGCCCACGGCAGCATCCGCCCCGGCATGCAGACAGGCCTGGGGCATGCTCATATGCACCGGCGGACCGTCAGATTCCCCCGTCTGGTAGAGCGTGCCGGTCATGGCCATGACCGCGATATCCGAGTATTTGTATTCGCTGTAAGGACCGCTCTGGCCGAAGGGCGAAATAGATACATAAATAATTCCTTTTTTCAAATCGTTCAGGTCGCTGTAGCCCAGTCCCAGCATGTCCATATAGCCAGGGTCGAAAGACTCTATCACAAAATCCGCGGTCTCAGCCAGCTTTAGGAAAACGTCCAGGCCGTCTGCCGTTTCGATATCCAGCGTAATACCCTTTTTATTGGAGTTATAGGCCAACCAGTAGAGGCTTTTTTCCGGATCGGCCTGGTCCCCCCAGAACGGCCCGATCTTCCTGGCCGGGTCTCCTTCCGGTTTTTCAATCTTGATTACTTCAACCCCCAGATCAGCCAGTATCTTTCCGCAGAGAAATCCCTTCTCGTCGCTTAAGTCCAGCGCCCTGCAACCGTTCAACATAATAATTTCACCTCAATAATAAACCTTTACCATCCCTTCTCCCATACCTTTAAAATAGGATAGCGGTCTTCTCCGGAGGAGAAGCACCCTCCGGGTGCTGGAGAAGGAGAGGATGAGGGTGCCAGATTCCCTCTCTCCTGTTAGAAACCTGCAACCTGGGACAGTTTTCATCCCGGCTTCTTCCTCTTCGAAATTAGAGAGAAAACCAGGACTGCTTTTTTTAAATTTGCTTCAGGTGCTTTTTTATTATCCTCAGGGCTTTGCGGGGTTCCACCTGGCTCAGCAGTCCCACCGCGTAGAGAAGATAAAGCTCGTCGATAAAAAAGCGGGGTTCCTTCGGCTTGAGAACAAAAGGCTTCTCTTTCTGATACAGCGCCCCTTCCAGTACCTGCCGGGGACTTTGCGAAAAGATAATAGGCCCCCCCGTGCCGATGACGGTCTTGACAGCGGTAAAGTCCTTGCCGTGCTGTACCATCATTTCCCCCATCGGGCCGTATACCACCTCCAGCCTGCCGACATGCTGGTCCAGGGCAACCTCGACCGCTACACGGGATAGTAGTATATGACTGACAAACTCATTCACATCCCCGGGAAGTTCGCCATCGCAAAACCTATCTATTATTTTATCAAAATCGACAGGGCTTTCCCTGCCTTCACAGTATTTTCTCAGTGTATCTATGTTATGCTTGAGACCCAGATTCCCTTCCACCGTCCTCTTCACGTAGGGCTCGGGCAGAGCGTTGGCCAGGGCTACCGAACCGGTGGCGGGAGTCCCCCTGGCGACTGAGTGAACATCGGTGGTCGCGCCGCCCGGATCTACCACGATCAGTTCTCCCAGCCCGGGCTCATCGCCGCTCCCGTTAGCCATCAGCTTTACTGCTTCCAGGACGGCGGAGGGTGTAGGCATAATCACATCACGGATAATAGACTGGACCCTGGCTATACCTTTAGCCTTGATGATGTTTTTCAGAAAGATTTCCCGGATTTCCCGGTTGCACGGCTCCACATCAAGTATGCCTATTTCAGGCATGACATTGCGGGTAAACAGCACGTGTTTACCCGTATTTTTAAAAATATCGCCGATGGCATCGTAGGTAGACTTGTTGCCGGCTACGATGATATTGCTGAGGCTATGATTACAGCGGGAGAGCATGCCGGCATTGTGAATGATCACCTGTTCATCTCCGCCGTCCGTTCCTCCGCACAGCAGGACAATATCCGGGTCCAACCGCTCTATTTCGGCAATTTCCTGCCTGGTGAGTTTAAAGGAAAAGCAGCCGACCACCTTGGCTCCGGCCCCCAGCGCGGCATGGTTGGCGGCCTTGCTGGTCAGGTCCGGCACAAAACCGACGCAGACCATACGCAGGCCGCCTGCTGCGCTGCTGCAAGCCAGGGCCTCCCTTTTTTCCAGGTCGGTTATAGCGGTATTTTCGGATATCTGTTTCAGAGCGTCCTGAAGCCCAAGTGTAATATCACTTTCCACCGTGGAAGGCACTTTAACCGCCGATAAGACATCCTCCTTCTCGAGGTCTACCGCCACAACCTTGGTATAGGTACTTCCGAAATCGATTAACAGTCTGATATTGTCCATAAGCCTAAATTCTTTTCAATAATTC
Organism: Dehalococcoidales bacterium; assembly: GCA_016926695.1. The sequence continues at coordinate 24,644 of JAFGOB010000099.1, forward strand.
GTTCCGTAGCGGAGACATCCGCACATGCTGAAAATTACACACACAACTCCACACGGCAGTTGAGTTAATCCGCTGTGGCCGTGTAAATTCACGCTTTTCTGGCCGCCATGGGTTTTATTCTTTGCCCCTGGCCTTAAGGTCGGTCCTGAGGTCGTTTATGGCAGACTCCAGGTCGGTCTCCGGAGGGTATACCCGCTGAAAACCCAGCGCCTTGAATTTCTCCTCCACCACTTTATGGTCTTGTCTCCCC
>JAFGOB010000100.1 GCA_016926695.1 Dehalococcoidales bacterium
GATAGAGGGCACCGCCACCATGAGTGTGACTGAGGCTGAGCTGCTCAGTCTGGAGATAGATCCCGGGGAAGCGACCAGGGCTAAAGGTCTGACGCAGCAGTTCACGGTCAGTGCCACCTACACCGATGGAGTGGATACGCACGTACCCGAGATAATTTGGTCGAGCTCCGACAATAACAAGGTAAGCATAGACCAGAGCGGGTTAGCGACAGCCGAAAACGTGACGGAAGAGGCGGTGACGATAAAGGCGGTCTGCGGGGGGATAGAAGGCACAGCCACGATGAACGTAACTGAGGCTGAGTTGCTCAGTCTAGAGGTCAATCCCGGCGATGTGTCCGTGGCAAAGGGACTTACAAAGAAGTTCACGGTAAGCGCGACCTATACGGATGGAGTAGATACACACGTAACTGAAATAACCTGGTCAAGCTCTGATGATAACAAGGTGAGCATAGACCAGAACGGACTGGCGATAGCCGAGAATGTGACGGAAGCGGCGGTAACCATCAAGGCGGCCTGCGGAGAGATAGAAGGTACAGCCACCATGAGCGTAGTGGCGGTTGAGTTGCTGAGAATTGATGTCACTCCGGGCGATGTATCCGTGCCGAAGGGTCTTACGCAGCAGTTTACGATAAGCGCAACCTATTCAGATGGAGTTGATACGCACGCAACTCAAATAACCTGGTCAAGCTCTGATGATAACAAGGTGAGCATAGCCCAGAGCGGGCTGGCGACAGCCGAAAATGTGACGGAAGAGGCTGTAACCATAAAGGCGGCCTGCGGGGAGATAGAAGGCACTGCCGTGATGAACGTGATGGAGGCTGCGCTTATGGGACTTGCGGTCACTCCGGAAGATGCGACCGTGGCAAAAGGACTGACGCAGCAGTTCACGGTCAGTGCCACCTACACGGATGGGGTGGATACACATATACCTGAGATAACCTGGTCGAGTTCTGATGATAACAGGGTAAGCATAGACCAGAACGGTCTGGCGACGGGTGAAAATGTGACGGAAGCGGCGGTGACCATAAAGGCAGCCTGCGGGGAGATTGAAGGCACGGCTACCATGAGCGTCACAGAAGCTGTACTGCTGGGACTTGAGATAAATCCCGGCGATGCGACCGTTGCAAAAGGACTGACGCAGCAATTTATAGTAAGCGCAACCTATACCGATGGAATTGATACGCATATACCTCAAGTAACCTGGAATAGTACTGATACTGAAAAAGTGAGTATAGACCAGAACGGTCTGGCGACAGCCGAAAACGTGACGGAAGAGGCGGTGACGATAAAGGCAGCCTGCGGAGAGATAGAAGACACCGCCACCATGAGCGTGATTGAGGCTGAGCTTATAGGATTTGAGGTCAAACCCGGCGATGTGTCTGTGGCCAAGGGCAGGACGCAGCAATTTACAGCCACACCCCAATATTCGGACGGGACGCATGAGCCTGAGGTAGGAGTAACCTGGAATAGTTCCGATACCGAAAAAGTGAGTATAGATAATGATGGGTTGGCCCTGGCAAAAGACATAACCCAGGAATATGTAATAATTACAGCAGTTTCAGGAAGCATAACGGGTACGGCCAGGATGGCTGTGACAAACGCCGAGTTGATCGAAATAGCCGTTTATCCTGCCGAAAAGACACTTGTTAAAGGAAAAACACAGCAATTCACGATAATACCGACCTATTCGGACGGTTCAGACACACCTGAACCCCCGGTTACCTGGAATACCACGGATATGTCCAGAGTAACCATAGATGAAAACGGTCTGGCCCTGGCAGTTGATATTACGAATGAACCTGTGATAGTTACGGCTTCCGTCGATACTTTACAGGATAGTGCTGCGGTCAGCGTGGTACCGCCCGTCGATCTTGCGGTTTATCCTTCTACTTTAAAAATAGTGAAAGGCGGGACCCTGGATATTGAGGTGCAGGCACAATGCGGAGACCAGGTAGTTGACGGTATAGGTTTGTTCCTGGACTATGATCCGGCTTATCTGGCTATTCAGTTCGCAGAAGCCGGGACATCGTTGTTAAACGGGATTAGCGGTCCAACCTGGAACAATACATTCGGAACCCTGGATTTCAGTGCTGTTGGGTTGAATCCTCCGCCCGGCGATACTTTTACAGTTGTGAGTGTTTCCTTAAAGACGTTGGTAGCGACTGAATCCACAGCCATTGTTTTCCATACTGCTGATTCAAGGATGACAAGGGTAGTCCGGGATGGCATTGACCTGACGTGGAATTTAACGGGAGGAGAATATGTTATTGTAGACCCGCCTGCGGTGATGACAATCAGTCCGGCTTCAGGCGCCAAAAACGTTGAAACAAGCACAGCAATTGTATTGACTTTCAACAAGTCCATGGACCAGTCAACCGTAGAAGATGCTTTTAACCTGACGCCGGAGGTAACCGGCAGCATCGGCTGGAATAATGAAGGTACCAAAATGACCTTTACTCCGGATTCCAATCTATCAAAAAGCGAAACCTATACCGTAAATCTAACCACCGAAGCGCTTGATACGGATGGTTTTCCCCTGTCCGAAAACTTCAGTTCCTCCTTTACCACTATCAGTAAAAGCAGTGGAGGCGGAGGTGGCGGAGGCGGTGGAGGCGGCGGCACCAATACCACGAGGTTATATTTAACCGGATTTGCTGATAAGACTACACTTTATCTTAATGATAAGGGTATACTGAGCTTTGGTGCTGAACTGCAATCCGCCGATGGTAATCTGACCCTGAATATTCCACAGGATTGTAAACCAACGAGTCCATCCGGAGGCTTTTTAACAAGTCTGGTGGTTACTCCGCTGGCTACTCTTCCCCAGACCAGCGATGATTACGCCATAGTACTGGCCTATGATTTTGGTCCGGATGGAGCAATGTTTGTTCCACCCCTTACCATGACAATAAAATACCAGCGTTCCAGGCTGTCTGCCGGTCTGGTTGAAAAAGACCTTTACGTGACCTTTTTTGACGGTTCGGAATGGCAGAAGCTGAAAACGATAATAGATGTGGATAAACAAACTGCAACATTTGAAGTTTCCCATTTCACTACCTTTGCATTAATGGGGCGTACGGTTAATCCTTCAACCGAACCCCTGCCTTCTCCTTCAAAAACTCCCGTTTCTACGCCTTCTCCTGCTGCAACCACGGTACCGGTACCAACCCGGACACCGGCTCCATCACCGGCCATGTCTAAAACACCATTAGCGACGCCAAGCACTTCTGCCCACACCGTGCCTGCTTCCGAAGCGCCCATTACCACCAGCCCTTCTACCAGCGTGGTGGGAAGCGGTTCATCCGCTGTGCCCTGGGGAATAATAGCTCCTGTTATTGTAGTTGCAGTGATAGCCGTATTTTCCGTAATTTTTATAGTAAGAAAAAAGAGAAGAATGTAGTTTACAACCAGAGGGTGGAGAGGAATTTACATAAATGAGAAATTTTGCTGCTTTCAAGGAGGCAACAAATATGGACCGGGTAAAGACACAGTCCATCAGGATAGCGGGGGCCATGTTAGTTATTATACTGATAGCCAGTTTGACGATATGGGGAGCGCCGGTCCATGCCTCAAACAGCCCAACTGTTGTTATAACGAGTATGGCCGGTGATAACGGTCATAAGGATATGGATATCGCCCCGGCAGATTACGGGGATGAGCCCGTGGTTTTTCCAGATCCGGGACTGGAAAACGCAATACGCGACAAACTGGGAAATTATACAGACCCGATTTATCAGTCCGATTTGCTGATGATCACCGATCTTAATGCGAACGACTATGGCATATACGATCTGTCCGGAATAGAATATTGTACTTCTTTAATTGACCTTCAACTTAGGGGGAACAGCATATCAGAGCTTTCCCCTCTTTCTTCAATGAGCGGCCTTTTTTTCCTCGATCTGGGCGACAACCAGATAAGCAATATCTCTCCTCTGGCAGGGCTTTATGATCTTATTTCGCTTTGTCTTGACAATAACCAGATAACCGATATATCGGACCTGACCGGTATGTCAGATCTATCTTGGCTTACCCTTGGTAGCAACCAGATAGCTGAAATATCTTGCCTGTCTGTACTGACAGACCTGGCTCTGGTCTTTCTTGACGATAACTGCATCTCGGATATATCCTCCCTGGTATCTAATTCCGGGCTGGATACAGGTGACTATGTCTGTCTGGCTTATAATCATCTTTACCTGGCTGATGAATCAGACAGCATGCAGGATATCAATACCCTTGTAAGCCGTGGTGTTACGGTGGATTACCTGCCCCAAAAAGAAGTATCCCCGGATATCATATTTTTGCTACAGGGAACCACTCGTCCTGAAGAAGGGTGGCTGGTACCTGTTACGGTGAAATTCTTCACTGCCGGTACAGAAGATGTTTTGACGGATGCTCCTTTGTACTTGTTTGAACCGACCGCCTACAAAGAAGATGGAAAGGCCCTGGTGCACGTTTCAGATATAGTTCCGGGAATGTATGATATAACGCTTGTCACTCAGCATTGTCTGACCAATGTAAAACGGGGAGTGGAGATCGATGAGTCCGTTACGGAGGTGGACATGGGCACACTGCTGGAGGGCGATGCTGACGATGATGACAATATCGATATACATGATTTTGGCCTACTGGCAAGCACATATGATACCGCCCGGGGTGAAGCCGGTTATGACGAACGGGCGGACTTCGATCGCAGTGGCAGGACCAATATAGCTGACTTCGGTCTGCTGGCACTGAATTACGGTCTGGATGCACCTATCGAACTGGAATAAATAAACAGATATACAGCCAATAGAGGAGATTTCTTATGTCTGATGTTGAAATAACACGTATCGATAATTTCGTCTGCCCAGCCTGCGGAGAGGTGATCAGGCAGGTAGCTGCCAGGGATGGCGTGGTTAAGGGATGGTGTCCGCATGCCAAAAAAGAAATAAGGGTTGTAATCGACCGGGCTGAACCGGAAGAAGCTGAAGAAAAAAAGAAGGAGGAACCTTTAAGCTATCTTGATAATTTACGTCAGCAGCGGGAAAAAGTGCTGAATGATGTAGTGTCCGCCAGAGAGGACGGCGACTTGAAGGAAAATTCAGCCTATCATGCCGCCAGAGACCAGCTCAGCATGATCGATGGGAAAATCCTCCAGGAAATGGAAAGACTAAAAAAACAGAATAACGGTAATAACCCGGAGACAAATGCCTAAGTTGCTCTCCAAGTCCAGGTATTTGAACGGTTTGCAGTGTCTCAAATATTTGTGGCTGGTCTGTAATGATCCGGAGAAGATCCCGTTTCCGGATGCTTCAACACAGCAGATGTTTGATCAGGGGCATCTGGTAGGGGCGCTTGCCAAAAAGCTGTATCCGGACGGTATAAATATTCCTGACGACAATTTCAAGCTTAACCTGGAGCTTACAAGAAAACATTTATCAGAAGAAAGACCGTTGTTTGAAGCCGGGTTTATGGCTGGCAACCTGTTTGCAAGGCTTGACATATTGAAGCCCGCCGGAGCCAATACCTGGAATATCATCGAGGTTAAAAGCGCTACCAGCGTTAAAGAAGAGAATTACCATGACCTGTCTTTCCAGAAATTATGTGCTGAAAAAAGCGGCCTGGTGATCGACAGGTGCTATCTGGCGTTTATAAACAACCAGTATGTAAGAAAGGGTGAAATATGTCCCGCGGAGCTGTTTACGATCAGGGATATTACCGGTGAAGTTGAGGAAGCCGGCCATGGAATAGAAGAGAGGATTGCCTCGATGTTAGAGGTAATATCTTCCAGGGGATGTCCTGATTTACCTGTTGGTGCTTACTGTAATATTCCCTATGCCTGTCCGGTTGCCAGTTGCTGGGAAGAGATGCCGGAAAATAATATTTTCACACTATATCGCGGAGGCAAGAAAAGCTTCGAAATGTATTACAACGGCATTCTAAAAATAAAAGATATCCCGCCTTCTGCCTCACTGACACGTCCGCAGGAAATCCAGAAGTGGTGTGATGTTACGGGGGTGCCTCATGTTGAAGAGGGTAACCTGCGCGGGTTTCTCAATGCAATTCGTCCACCCGTACATTACCTGGACTTTGAGACCATCAATCCGGCGATTCCGCTTTATGATGGGGTGCGTCCCTATCAGAGAATACCGTTTCAATTTTCTCTGCATATCGCCGAAACGAAGCGAGATATCCGGCATTATTCCTTTCTTGCTGACGGTGCAGACGATCCCAGGCCACTGTTTCTGGAGGCTTTACAGGAGTATATCGGACCGGAGGGAAGCATAGTAACCTATAACCAGTCGTTTGAAGAAGGGGTGCTGAAGGAACTGGCAGGGGCTTTCCCCGCTTGCAGCAGTTGGATAGACAGTATAAGGCAGAGGCTGGTCGATTTGCTGGCGCCGTTTCAGAGTTTCCACTATTATCATCCCGCACAATCAGGCAGCGCATCCATCAAGAAAGTGCTACCGGCTTTAACGGGTGAGGGTTATGAAGGAATGCCCATCGCTGAAGGAGAAGCCGCCAGCCGGAATTATTTGAATATCACCTTTGGGGATATGACTCCTAGGGAAAGGGCCCGTATTCGTTCGGAACTGGAACAGTATTGCGGTCTGGATACAGAAGGAATGGTCCGGATCATGGGAAAACTCAAACAGATAACCGGAACCAAAGCAAGAAAAAACAAAGGCGCCAGCACCGCATTTTAAGGACCTGAGATTATCAAGTTTGATAACGGTCAGGCCCTGTTTGCCGGAAAGCGTTGCTGATGTTTTACAGATCAGAGGCAAACAGGGCCCGAAAAAATTTAAAGGGCTTTCCTACCGCTGACAGGATTATCAAAGTGGAAGGGACAGATAAAACCGGAAGGGTAAAGGGTTTCTTCAGGAGCGCCCGTGGGTCTTAATTCAGGATTTCTCCGGTAGGGGCGGTCTATTTTCTCATCCATGCGCCTGGAGGGATCAACAAAGCCGGTCGTCCAGGGGGCGTGAAAGGTCATACACCAGTGGACCTTTTTCAGTTTCCAAATATTGTCCTGTTTGACATAATCTACTTCATAGACGCCGTTCATCCATCCCGGATTAATCCTGCCGTCGGGTTGAGGAAAAGCATTCGCGCCAAAGCCATACCATCTTCCTCTGGCTGTTTTTCCTTCAGGATCGATGTGTACAACGCCTGAAAGTTGTATTACCTGGTGAAGAAATTCTCCGTTATCGTTACGTCTTGATTCTATACCTTCTTTGCCATGACGGAAAAAACGCCGGATGGCCTCTTTACCTTGGTATTCACCGGCAGCAACCAGAAGGGTGGTATCATCACCCTCGGCAAAAAGATCGATTATATCTTCCGCCATCCAGTGTTCGAGATAAAACCCGTAGGCCCTTTGCAGCTTTTTGATATCTTCGATGTCTTCCATTGTCCTGACTTTCCGTTCAAGTAACTTGATGCGGGCTTCCATTTCTTCAACGGTCATATCTGTCCACCTCCTTTCTCGAAAATATTATTTACTTTTTGTTCAATTGTTCTTCAATGTACCCAGCTCGGCCAGGATATCCACAATCCGTGGCATAACATAGGTTGTGGCATGGGGAGGCGCGTTACAGCAGGTCTTAACAATAAGCTTGCCTCTGCAGACCTCGTCCGCGGACGCCTTGATGATTTTCGCGAGTTCCGGATAGCACTTTTCACTGAGGGCCTGCGTGCCATAGCTGTCACGATGCGTATCCATGCCGCACAGCCAGAAAATAAGTTCAGGCTTGAATTCCCTGAGCCTGTGAGGTACTTCTTTCTGTACTTTTTCAATCTGTTCCCGGTCTGAATAGCCATGAGAAAAGCAGAACTTGGTACGGCTTTCCTTTTTACCTCCGGGTCCGGGATAATCATCCCAGGCCTCTCCACTGCAAAAGCAGATGTGCAGCATGTCGTCATCATCGCGGAAAAGGTCTCTGACCCCGTCGGCATGGTGGGTATCAGTATCGACAATAGCAAAGCGTTTTCCTCCCATGGTCTCCCTGGCATGCGGAATTCCCAGGCTGATGACATTGAAATAGCACCCGCCCCAGGCGCTGTCCCTGTGAGCATGATGGCCGCCTACACCGGCGATTAACAAAGCGTTGTCCAGCTCTCCCTTATATACCTTCTCGGTTGCTCCCAGCATTCCACCCACCGAATAAAGGGAGACCAGCCACCATTGTGTCCTCTTGACCTGATCGATCCACTGCTGGCTGTGCAGGCGTCCGATTTCTTCTTCGGTGGCCTGCCTGGACTCAAAGAAGGTGACGTTGGGATGCGAAAAAAGGCCTTCTTTTTCAATACTCTTGAATCCTTCTTCCACACCCATAGCAAGACTGCTATAGGCCTGCTTGCCGCAGACATCATGATAAAACACTCCGGTTCTTTTCATATTTGTGCTCCTTAAAATTAGTATAGACTGTATTTTATGTATATCTGTAAAAAAATGTACAAAGCTGTAGTTATCTTATTTTAACTTACTTATCCTGCCTCTACCAATTTTTGCCCTTGACAAACCAAATATATTCTTTATAATCACGATTTCAAAGCGAGGCTGCAACTGAAATGGCTAAAATATCGCTGAATATTGACACTTATCAAACTGGAGTGTCATAATCGTGATAGATTTAACATGAGCGGGATCGGGAAAGGATTAAAAAATATTTTCAGGAGGAAAAATGGAGAACACATTTGACAGCACCTATGTTATTAACAAAGAAAAGTATGATGAATTTATCAAAGATTCCAGTAAAGTTGCCATTGCTGCTTACACTATTCCTCTATTTACTGCTCTCGATATATATTCACTGGTAGATATTTCCACCGACATAGCCGTGAGAGTCGTCTGGAAGCCGGAAACAACGGTGGCGCAGATAAAGGAGTTCGACAAAGTCTGGTTTCTCCAGAAATACGACTAGTGTAGTACCAGTCAATCAAGTTTACAATGTTCAACGCGCTTTTAGTCTCAAGCTACTGTCAAGCTGTTTATGAGACACTACACTTGCATCTGATATCAAAAAGAGGTGAAAAATGGAAAATACCAGGTACGGTAAATATATTATTTCAAATCTCAAGACACCATCCCGTTTTACTCCGGAATTTAACGAGGCCTATGCCAAATGGGCAAAAAGAGTTCTCTGGATTGATAAGGATGTCGTTGATGGAGCATTTCAGATGAACTGCTCCTGGTATCTGAGACCGCCGGACGTGAAGACAGCCGAAGCCACAGCGCATACCCATGATGCCGATGAAATAATCGGGTTTTTCGGAAACAACTGGGAAGACCCCTATAACCTGGGAGCCGAGATAGAATTCTGGCTTGAAGATGAGATGCATATCATTACCGGCAGCAGCCTTATTTTTGTCCCCAGAGGAATGAAGCATTGTCCTTTGATCCTGCGCCGGGTTGACCGGCCTATATTCCACTTCTCAACCGTTACATCCGGTACCTATAATTATTTAACCGATAAGAAATAATACACTTCCTGAAACACAGGCTGAACTGCCCGTATCTTTAACAGGTACGGGCAGGTTGTGCTATGCCATGTTATGCCGCTGTACTGGAAAAGGCTTTCAGATTGTATAAATGTGTAATGTTATCCTGTTTAGCCAGCCGTGGATTCAGTAACCAATTATTTCAGGTGGGACCGGCGCCCAATTGTATAAATCCCTCAACAAATATTTTCAGCCAGGTACCGGTCGTTTTAAATATATAGGATACTATAATAATATAGTTATATATATATAAAAAGAAGCATATAATTCATAGCGGGAGAACACGTGGGGTGTCTGAATTACGCAAGAAACAGAAACAGAAACGGGAAGACTCTATAATCGGGGCTGCCAGGATGCTGATCGGTGAGAAAGGATATCGCAATACCAGCATCGACGAAATAGCCGAGAAAGCCGAGGTCGGGCCGGCTACGGTGTACAACTATTTCAGCTCGAAAGCAAGCCTATTTCTGTACATCTTCCACAAAGAAGTTGAAAAACTGTTGACCAACGGCCAAAAAATACTCAGTAATCCGCCGGCAGAAGCCCAGGAGGCACTATTTAAACTCGCGGAGGCATACTTTGCTGATTTTATAAGCAGGAACAGCCGCCGGTTAGTCCGGGAAATATTCATCGGAGCGCTGGTTGAACAGCTTTCGGTGAGAAAAGAAATAATAGGATCGGACTATATCCTGATGGAGCAATTTGTGGAACTTCTGAAGATAATAAAGGGCCGGGGACAAATCAGACACGATCTGGATGTGACGGATGCAGCCTTTGTAATCTATTCCCTGGTAATGACTGACTTATTGATGTTCTTTATGGATGACGACATGCCCGTACAAGACTGCCTCCAGGCCATGAGGTACCATATTACCCTGGTATTCAGTGGCTTTACTTGATAAAGATGTTACGGGAAATACGGATGTCATAGTCTGTAATCGTAGGGAAGGAGGATAATTCGGATGGCTGGCAACGAGGTACAAATAGACATTAACAACGTTTCAAAATCCTACCCTATGGGTAAGTTCAGGGTGAATGCCCTGAAGGAGATAGACCTGAAAATCCGCAAAGGAGAGTTGCTGGTAGTATTAGGTCCCAGCGGATCAGGAAAAACAACGCTTCTCAATCTTATCGGCGGTATTGATTCGGTGAGTTCGGGTAAAATAACTGTTGATTCAATGGAAATAACAACACTTGGCGAACGTGAACTCAACCGCTATCGCCGCGAGAAAATCGGATTTGTTTTCCAGTTCTTTAACCTTATACCGACGCTTACAGCCGGCGAGAATATTGAGCTGGCTGCCGAGCTGGTGGATAAACCAAGGGATGTAGGGGAAGTACTGGCTGATGTCGGCTTGAGTGATCGTGCCGGTCATTTCCCCAATGAACTTTCCGGCGGTGAGCAGCAGCGGGTAGCCATAGCCCGGGCACTGGCTAAAGACCCGCCGGTACTGCTGTGTGATGAGCCTACCGGTGAGCTGGATTTTGAGACCGGCAAGAATATCCTGGCACTGATACGTGATATTAACAGGCAGACAGGGAAGACGGTGATAATAGTAACACATAATACGGCTATTGCCGAGATGGCCGATATAGTCCTGCGCCTGCGCAGCGGACGTATCTTTGAAATGAAAGACAATCCTTCGCCGATTAACCCGGATAATCTGAGGTGGTAACTGGAATGAAAACACTACGAAAGAAGCTGATCAGGGACCTTTGCTCGGATAAATGGCTCTTTTTGGCTGTAACGGTTGTTATATTCCTCGGTGCGGCCCTTTTCTGTTCATCCTTAATAGCTTTCCAGAACATGCGAAGCTCTTATGATTATTCATATGAAAAGCTTGGATTCGCTGATTTTACCCTGGAGGTAAAATCAGCGCCGCCTGATGCAAAGGAAAAACTCAAGCGTCTACCGGGTGTAAAATCAGTAACAGGCCGGACATATATTGATATCGGTATAAGTCTGCCACAGAAAGACGGGCAGAAGATGATCGCGACGCTTATTTCGGTCCCGCAGGACAGTCATCCGGAGGTAAACGACCTGAAAATTGAATCGGGAAATTACCTGTCTCCCGGAAATGATTATCAGGTCCTGCTGGAAAAAAGCTTTGCTGAATACCACGGTCTTAAACCGGGTGACGGTATATTGCTGTACGGTATTTCAGGGGAGAAGGAATTTACCACGGCCGGTATAGCGACCAGCCCGGAATATATCTTTCCGGCAAAAAGTAAAAACGAATTTTTTGTTTCACCGGATACCTGGGGAGTTATTTTCGTACCTGACACGGTTGTATCCGAGCTTTCCGGTGATAACGGCGATAACCAGTTTTGTGTGCTTGTGGATGAAGGGGCCGATGTAAGTTCCGTAATCGGGCTTTTTAAAGAGACACTGGAGCCCTATAGCGTTATTGAGGTGGTTACCAGAGATGAGCAGCCGAGCAATGCCGGTCTGGAGATGGATCTTCAGGAGTTCGGTGAAATGGCCGAGATATTCCCTGTCCTTTTTCTGCTGGTAGGAGCTATAACGACCTTTATATTGCTTTCACGGATCATACAGAGGCAGCGAAGCCAACTGGGGCTGATGAGAGCCATCGGCTACTCACGCCGTCAGGTGTTATGGCACTATCTTGGCTTCGCGCTGGTAATCGGTGTAACAGGTTCAATCACGGGTGTGATAGCCGGGTATTTCCTGGCGGGATCAATTACCGACCTGTATATAGAGATGCTCGGTTTGCCCTATAAACTGGCGGGGTTCCATTGGATGGCTATGGAAGAGGGGGTTATTATAGGTATTCTACCCTGTTTGATTGCGGGGATATTCCCGGCGCTGGCCGCCTCACGGCTGCAACCTGCCGAGGCCATGCGTACACCATCCCCCGCGGGCGGCAGAAAGCTGCTAATAGAGAGGGTCATCCCTTACTTTGGAAGGTTATCGCTATTGTGGAAAATACCGCTGCGCAATATATTCCGTAACAGGCGTCGAAGTTTGTCAACGGTACTGGGCGTTGCTTTCGGTGCGATACTTATGATGGCCTCAGCGGGTTTTTTGGATTCGATAGACAGCCTTTTCAGTGTCCAGTTCGGGCATATACAGAGATACGATGCACGATTGAGTTTTGCCGATCCCGCCAAACAGGAGATATCAGCCGAAGTTGAGGAGTGGGAAGGCGTTAATGAGACGGCAGCGATCTTGGAGCTGCCTGTAGTACTTGAATACGGTAATAAGACCTTTCCAACCCTGGTGATGGGAATACCTCCGGAAACGGAGCTTTACGGTCTCTATTCTTCGAGCGGCAGAAAAGAGACTACCAGGGAAGGGCATATACTTTTAGCCGGGGCTATACGGGATAAACTGGCTGTAGAAGCCGGTGATGCTATTGCTGTAAATTCGCCGTACGGAAAGGCCGTTTTCGAGTTAGATGAATTCGTGGAACAGCCGATGGGCAGCTACGGCTTTATAACGCTTGGAAACGCACAGCAATTGATCGGGGCTAAAATAATAAACGGTATACTTCTCAATATGGAGGATGACTCGATTTCGGGACTGAGAAGCACCGCATCTCAGAACCTTAGCGGTGTAGCTGTGGGTATAACCAGTGAAATAGAAAGACAGATGATGGACTTGATGGACTTGATAAACGTTATCATGTGGGTAATGCTGGGTTTCGGTGCAATAATGGCTTTGATGGTAGTGTTCACCATGATAACTATCAGCCTGGTCGAACGCAGACGTGAGATCGCTACCATGCGTACGCTGGGTGAAGGAAGCGGACGGATTGCCGGTATGGTTACCATAGAAAATATGCTTCTCGGAGCAGCGGGACTGGTTATCGGTATTCCGCTTGGCTACGCTGTTACCATGTATTTGATGCGACTGGTTCAGACTGACATGTTCAGGTTCGGCCTGGTATTTTATGGCCGGACTTATCTGCTGATCGCCGGTATTCTTATTATAGTCGTATTATTATCGGAATTGCCGGGTATTCTGGCTCTTAACCGTCTAAATCTGGCGAAGGTAACCAAGGAGCAGGTAACCTGAAAAATAAATCCGGGTAACTATTCACAGCAGTATCGGCAGCTTTTAGTTTACCGGCTTTTACTTGAGAAAATTTGGATACCGGGCATGTAATTGCTTTCCTGGTTTTTCTTGACAATAACCTGATTCAAATGTATATTACAGACAGTTTTGTATCTAAATTCATCTAGGAGGAATCATAAATGAAAGCCGCATTTGTTGTAGCACCCCGGAAATTTGAAATCAGAGATATTCCTGTACCAACTATCACGGATGATGAGATGCTGGTAAAAATCGAGGCCTGCGGAGTCTGCTCCAGTGATATGTCAGGATATCTTGATTCTATGAGTGATGTAATGAAGGAACGCAATCCTTTTCCAAGAAGGTCAGGTCATGAGCCGGCCGGTACCGTGGTTGAGGTAGGGAAAAATGTAAAAGGCTTTAAAGCAGGAGACCGCATAACCGGATATTTCGCAGACGGATGCCAGGCAGAATACGTTGCCTGTGACCCCACCAACTCCACAGCCAGGAATCACGGTTATATTATAGAAAAAATCCCGGACGGAATACCCTTTGAGTATGCCCTGGGAGAGCCGCTGATGAGCCTGGTATCTATTGCCAGGACAGCTACTCCGGAGTTTGGAGATTATGTGTTCCAGATCGGCTGCGGATTCATGGGACTGGGAGTGATAGCCGGGGTAGCCCATAAAAAATTGAGGGAATATATCGTCTGTGATCTGGATGACCGGAGATTAGACCTGGCCAGAGAGCTTGGAGCGACCATTACCCTGAATTCGTCTAAAGTCGATGTGGTCCAGGAGGTAATGAAAATTACCGGTGGAAAAGGAGTAGATGTAGCCATTGAGGTTGTTGGGCATCCCATCGGCCTTAAAATGGCAGGTGAAGTCATCAAGACCAACAGAGGCAAGATAATCGCGGTGGGATGGCATCAGGCCCCGGATACCTATGAACTGTTTAGCTGGATAAAGTCGCCCGTTATTTACAGTCCCCAGGGAATAGGCATGTCAACTGACTTTCACAGTGAACTCAGGAGAGCGATGTGGGCACTGGAAAAAGGCGTGTATCCCATGGAGAAGCTGGTTACCCACAAGTACAAAATGGAGGACATCGGCCAGGCCTTTGAAGACAATCTGAACAGGACCCCCGGTTACATCAAGGGTGTGGTTATGTCTTCGCTGACTTAAATATCCCGGGTAGAAGCCGGGTCCCGCTGTAATGGAAAGGACAGGGATGGTCCTTTGATTGAGTGAAGAAATGAGTCAAGAAAGATTAAAAAGGCTTCAGGGAATGTTCCCTGAAGCCTTTAATGATATCTATTTAAGATCTGCTCAGTATATTCGACGGAATTCTATCTTACAACCTGTTTCCTTCTCAAGCTCCAGAAGGAGACCGTTCCGATCAAAACAACCATGGCGCCTATAAGAATGGCGGTACTGGTATTAGAGCTTGCAGGTACTGAAGTAAGATAATCCGAAGCCTTTCCGATCTTTAAAAAGCCCTGCTCATCTGAGCCTGTATACCACATTTCCACATTGCCAGCGAGTATCATGAACGTGGGAGCAGCTACGCCTTTTGAATCCCATCCCAGGCCACCTGTCATGACGGGATTTGAAGCAATAATTTTGTTCCAGGTTGTTCCATCTGCTGAGACGGCCTTGCCGATAGCGGGATCAATATCGCCTGCATTGTCATAACCTGAATAATACATGACATAATCGTTGGTAGCTGTCTTCTGTATCCAGCAGGCAAAAACAGCGCCGTTATCCCATTGTGTGGCGCTCGGCTGTAAAACAGGATTACCTCCATAACGAGCAAAGCCGGTTTCGCTAAAGGAAGTGGCATAACCGATAGCGTTGGGATATCTATCGACATCGTGCCCGGTATACCACATCTTGTAAGTGCCACTATCATTTATCACACAGGGAAGAGAAACGCCATAGTCTTCCCAACCTGAACCGGGTGCCAAGGCCTGTACCGGTTCAGCCCAGGTAAGGCCATCAGTAGAGTGCGTATAACCGATGGAAGGAACCATGGCACCATTAACGCCGGTGTACCACATTTTATAGGTGGTACCTTCTTTTAATACACAGGGTGACCCTACCCCATAAGTATCAAATGCAGTTGATGTCCCCCCGGTGAATACCGGCGTATTGCCAACCTTGTTCCAGTTTTCCCCGTCAAATGACAAAGCCAGACCGATAGCCGGACTGCCATCGGTGCCTACACCGGAATACCACATCATATAAGTTCCGCCTTCCAGAATAACGCAGGCAGCTCCTATCTTACCTTCATTACCAATCTCAAATCCTTCCCAGGCATATTCAGGGATGAGTACCGGATTACTGGTGTTTTTTACCAGCCCGTCTGCAGCCAGGGCCGGAGAGACGACCAGAAATGCAGCTATAAGTACCGTCAAGCATATAAGCAGCAATCGTTTGTAAAACATTAATTCCCTCCTTAAAAGCATAACTGCTCAATATGAGTTTACAAAAGTAAACTTCAGCTTACTAAACTTATAACATATTATTATACCTGTGTCAATACCTATTTTAGCCTTTTTCAGGTTCAATTGTTCAGGCGGTACTTCACGGTAAGACTACCCGTGGTGGATGTTACAGAGACAAATAAGGGTAATTCGGTAATATCAGGATCGTATTGCTGGATGTCCAGCCACGGGGGTAAATCGTGGAACCAGTACTTTTGGTCATCCTCGTTATATGTAGCGAAATCGGATAAGCCCAGTGAATCGTAGAAGGACAGCATAGATTCCGGTATCCCCTCACGGGCAGGAACATGACCGATCCAGAGCAGGCTATCTTCTACTCCAATATAGAAAGCCCATGACATTGTTCCGTAGGTAATTTTTATCCAGGCTGTCCCGGTATCAGGCGCTGACGGAGGAGCGTACCTGGCCGTCATGCCTTCGATCGGAGGTTCGGGTAAAGAGTCATCGCTGAAAGTGATGGTCCTGGTCTGTGATGATCCTCCTGATGAGCTTCCCCCGCCGCCGCCTCCGCCGGAGGACCGGGCCATTGTTGTAAAACTCCACTGGTAATTTTCAGCAAGTTGATTTCCGGAGATATCTGCCAGACCCGTTGTCAGTGTCACCACATAGGTTGTATCCCAGTCCAGTAATTCGGCCGGAGAAAAAACGGCTGTGGTATCCCTGTAATTCACCGTACCGGCTACGGGGGCAGAGCCTTTGTGGACGTAAAAGGTATCCGTCGAAACGGAACCGGCATCCATAACCTCACTGAATGTGACCGTAATGGCTGTGCCTACCGCCATGTCTATGCTGCCATCCAGAGGCGTTACCGAGACTACCGCAGGAGCGGTTATATCCGGTTCAGGAAGCGTCTTGAATTTCCAGATGTATTCATCGGCCATAGCATTGCCTGACGCATCTTTAACTTCAGTTGTGATCCTGACCGTATAAACGGTCCCATATTCCAGTGGTTCGGCGGGGGTAAAAACGGCTGTGTTGCCGTTGAACTGTATGGTTCCTTTAATGCCGGATCCCAGTACCATGCTCTCCGGGGTTATGGTTGAAACATCCATTATCTCGGAAAAGGCCGCCTCTATGGCAGTCATAATATCCACATCTTCGGCCTCGCTTTGAGGGCTGACCGAGGTTATAGAGGGAGGGGTGACGTCTGACTGTGTTTTTACAGGCTCATTCAGGGGGGTACTGGTGGTAAACGTCCAAATATAGTCATTTTGCATCGTATTTCCAGCCGGGTCCCTGGCACCACGGTTTACGCGGGCCGAATACGTCTTTCCTGTCTCAAGCGCGATCGAGGGGGTGAAAACCGCTGTTTTACCTGAATATGTAACCATGCCTGCCAGTTTATTCACTCCCTGCGAGAGTATAAAGACATCAGTGGTAATACTGGATGGGTCCATTTCCTCACTGAATGTGGCAGAAATAATGCTGTTTACCGGTATATCAACAGCATTATCGGAAGGCGTAATCGAAAGGATGCCGGGAGGTTCGGAATCACTGAAAGGTGAATTCGCAACGGTATTCGGCGGTGCTGCGGGTGTTACAGTTGAGGTTGATTGACTGGAGTCATTGCAGCCGCAGGCTGAAAGTGAGAATAATGTGACTATTGACAAGCAGAAAAAAAGCAGAGTTTTCAGTCGGACCGTTAATTTCGTCTTCATAGGCAGGTATAAAAATCCCGAGGTTATTTCACTTGACACCAATCATATATCGTCATTGCTCATTTGTCAATAGCCCTGACGCTCAAAAAGGTCATTATCCGCCCATATTTGAGCTTTAAGGCCCGGATTATGTAAACAGGGGCCTGTAATTATGGGGCTACCGGATATTACACTCGAAACTCAAAACTCGATGTGATAAAATAGTGCCAAAGTCATTATACATAAGAAAGAAGGAGGAGGAATGATGTCCAGATCTTCGATGAAGATAATTCCCGAACCGAATACAGAGGTTAAGGTTTGCAGGGAGTGCGATGTGGTGGTGGTAGGTGGAGGACCCGGGGGTATAGGCGCTGCCGTAGCTGCTGCCCGCAATGGCGCTGATACCGTATTGATCGAGAGATACGGGTACCTGGGCGGTATGGGCACCGGGGGTCTGGTTACCATCATTCCCTGTCTTTCGGACTTCGACGGCAATATGCAGATAGGCGGAATCAATCAGGAATGGATTGAAAGGCTTACAGCCAGGGGGGCTGAGACTCATCCGCCTGCTGAAATATGGGGCTCGGATGATAAACGGCTGACCAGCTACTGGAATGACCGCTCCTTTTTTTCCGTACGCGAAGGAAAGATTGTTTATGCTTCACTGATCGATGCAGAGGTTTCCAAGTGCATCCTCAATGAGATGGTCAAAGAAGCCGGCGCTAATTGCTATCTCGATTCCTGGGGTACCATGCCTGTTATGGAGGGCGATAAGGCTACAGGCGTGATATTTGAAAGCAAATCCGGCCGCCAGGCCGTGATGGCCAAAGTAGTGATAGATTCCACCGGGGACGGTGATCTGCTGCCTTTTACCCCTGCCGGATTTGATACGGATATTGATCCGCGCATCAGGATCGCCAATCTTTCCCTCTGTTTCTGGGTGGACGGGGTAAACTATATGAAAATGGACGATTTCAGACATGATAATCCCCAGAGGTGGGGGGAGCTTATGCGTGAATTGACGCAGCAGGGCGGACTGCCGGGATTCTTCCGCAGCAATCTGAAAAACCAGGAAAATATTGTCTGGTTCCATCCCCGCTATGCCTGTACCAGCCAGATAGATGTAGATGAAATAACCAGAGTGGAGATACTCGGACGCGAGAAAATGCTCTTTACCCACGATTATTTTAAAAAATACATACCGGGTTTTGAAAACAGCTTTATCGTCCTCTCGTCACCCCAGCTTGGCACCAGAGGGGCCAGAAGGGTACACGGCGATTATATGATGACTGAAAAAGACCTTCAGAGCGATGAACCCTTCGAGGATACCATCGCTGTATTCCCGGACCTGGACAGAGGGGAGGATTCTCTTAAGCATCCTCTTACCTATATTCCCTACCGGTCGCTGCTCCCCACGGGAGTTGAAAATATGCTGGTAGCCTGTCGTGCTTTCTCTTCGGACCAGGTGGTTAACAACTTCTTTAACCTGATACCCCATTGTGTGGCTTTCGGTGAGGCAGCCGGTACCGCCGCCGCCCTGTCTTTGAGACAGGGTGTCAGCGTAAGAGAGGTGGAGTTCAATGCTTTGCGCGGGCAGTTGCTGGCACAGGATGTTCCGCTGCCCGGCAACCTGGGAAAAAACGCCAGGAAAGGTCAGGCTGAGGCTTTTACCTTCCAGGCCCCGGCCTTTGCAGGAAGACCTCCGGCCGGCGCGCCCGGCAGTGCTCCCGGTACAACCAGTATACACTCATCAGCTTGAAGGTAATATTCAGGGGCGGCTTGTGGAGTTATACGGGGTTATATTTGAGCGTGTCATCAGGTATCATGGCAAGACGTGACTTGAAGTACCAACCGGTTATTTCAGGTCTTCCCAGACTACCTCATCCATGCGGAAGACCGGTCCGTCTTTACAGACCTGCTTCAATCCCCGGGCAGTCATGATTGAGCAGGCATAACACATTCCCAGCCCGCAGCCCATCCTGACCTCCAGGGATACCTCCACCGGCAGATGACGCATGGCGTTGAAATAATTATTATAAATTGCCCGGTACATCGATAGCGGACCGCAAACACAAACACTCTCCGCCTCAGTCATGTGATCCGTTAGCAGGGATGTCACCAGACCTTTAACTCCGTCCGTTCCATCTTCAGTGGTGATAACCAGTTTCACTCCTTCGGGGATGAACCTTGCCGGAAGAAGCATGGAGGCAGTCGCGGCCCCTTCCAGCAGCATGACCTGTTTCCCATGGGAAATAGCCGTTTCCGCCAGGAAGCAAAGGGGCGCTATGCCGATTCCTCCCGCAACAAGCAGAATTTTCCGGAGCCCCGTACCGGCTGTAAATCCGTTTCCAAGCGGTCCCAGTATATCTATGGAACCTCCGCTTTTTAGCCCTGCCAGCCAGGCTGTCCCTTTTCCAACCACTGAAAAAAGGAAGGAGACAGCATCGCCTCTGACACGGTGTAGACTGATCGGACGGCGCAGCAGCCGCTCATTATCCTCACCGCAGCTTATCATAACGAACTGCCCGGGGGTTGCGGAAGCGGCAATTTCCGGCGCTTCCGCGGTAAGCAGGTTTACCAACGGCGTGATTTCTTCATTTGATATAACCCGGGATTTTCCCTGATACATAGCTGATTACTGCTAAGTCCCTCCAATGTGTCTTTTACTAGCGACTATTTCCTGACAGGATTATCTGTATTCCTGTAAGCTGGCAGAGGTTGAATGCTGTAGTTCTGGACACCGTTAAGAATTGCCTGTACGGCGGCGCCGGCTGTATCAAGGGAAGTAAAACAGGGTATTCTCCTTTCGGCTGCCGTTCGTCGTATCTGGAAACCGTCCCTCATAGGCACCCTGTCGCCGGTGACGGTATTGATCACGGCGTTAACAGATCCGCTGGTAATAACGTCAACAACATTGGGTTGGCCTTCATTCAGCTTTTTGGTGGTAATATTTACCATTAAACCGGCAGCTTTTATCATGGTGGCGGTACCCTCGGTGGCATAAAGCCTGTAGCCTATTCCGGACAGCTTCCGGATAATAGGCAGGGATTCAGGCTTATCCCTGTCGGCGATACTGAGAAGTATGCCTCCGGAAGGCGGAAGCATAAGGCCGGCCGATATCAGTGTTTTGGCCAGGGCGGCTTCAAATGTATAATCTATGCCCATGACCTCTCCGGTAGACTTCATTTCAGGTCCCAGATAGGTATCCACACCGGTCAATTTGGACATTGAGAAGACCGGTGCTTTGATGGCAATCAGTTTTTGCCTGGGCCAGAGCCCGGTAAAATAGCCCTGCTTTTTCAGGCTTTGTCCCAGCATAACCTGTGTAGCGACGTTGACCATGGGTACTCCGGTTACCTTGGAAATGAAGGGTACTGTGCGGCTGGCGCGCGAGTTGACCTCAAGTACATATACCGTTGATGATTCTCCGTTTGTTCCCGGCATAATAATAAACTGGACATTCATCAGCCCGTGGATGTTCAGCCTGCGGCCGATACGTATGGTGTAGTCTATCAGGGTATTGACCTCTGTTTCACTTAAATTGATGCCCGGATATACAGACATGGCATCTCCGCTGTGGACTCCGGCCCTTTCGATGTGTTCCATAACCCCGGGAATCAGGACATCCTCGCCGTCACAGATCGCATCCACCTCACATTCCTTGCCCTCCAGGTATTTGTCGATCAGCACCGGGTGCCTGGTATCCAGCTCAATGGCAATAGTCATATAGCGGGCCAGCTCGGAGGCATTGTGTACAATCTCCATGGCGCGTCCTCCAAGCACATAGCTGGGACGGACCATGACCGGGTAGCCGATCAGCTTGGCGACGTTAAGGGCTTCGTCAATGGAAGTTACACCGGAACCGGGCGGCTGGGGTATTCCCATCTTGCTGAGGACGTCTTCAAACAGCCGCCGGTTTTCTGAAAGGTCTATGTTTTCGGCGCTGGTCCCCAGTATCGGCATGCCGCTTTGAGCCAGGGGTTTTGCCAGGTTGATGGCTGTCTGTCCGCCGAACTGGACGATGGAGGCTGTATTACCGTGCCGCCCGCCGTTATCGTCATAACCGGTCTCATTTTCGAGGATATCTCTCAGGCTTTCCTCGTCGAGGGCCTCGAAATACAGCCTGTTGCTGGTATCGAAATCGGTGGATACCGTTTCAGGATTGGAGTTAACCATGATGCTCCTGTAACCCGATTGTCTCAATGCCCAGGATGAGTGAACACTGCAATAATCGAACTCAATGCCCTGTCCTATACGAATAGGACCGCTGCCGATCACCACCGCTTTGTTGCCCTCAACCGGTTCCGCCTCATTCTCCTCTTCATAGGCGCTGTAAAAATAGGGTGTCTCCGCGTCGAACTCGGCAGCGCAGGTATCAACCATTTTATACACCGGGCATATTTTCCACTGGTGCCTGAGAAGCCTGACCTGCTCCGGGAGCCTGTCCGCCAGTGTGGCGATCTGTGTGTCCGAAAATCCAAGCCGCTTGGCTTTCCTCATCAATTCAGGCGTCAGCGGGTTTGAAAGAAGCGACTTTTCCATATCTATGATATTCATGAACTTGTTCAGGAACCACATATCGATACTGGTCTGCTTCGCGATCAAATCCATTGGAATACCCCTGCGCAGAGCGGCCATGATTGCCCACAGCCGCAGGTCGTTGGGATTAAGAGGTAATGATTTAATATCACCGCTCATCTCCCATTTGGGGTCTTCCCAGAGAAGGGACTTTTTACCGAACTCGAGAGAGCGGACTGCCTTTTGCAGGGCTGCTTCAAAGCAGCGGTCGATGGCCATTACCTCTCCCGTGGCTTTCATTTGTGTGCCGATAACACGGTCTCCGGAGGCGAATTTGTCAAAGGGCCAGCGGGGGATTTTCACCACGATATAGTCCAGGGCAGGTTCGAAGGCAGCTATGGTCTTGCCGGTTACCTGGTTGGGGATTTGGTCCAGCCGTTTACCGGCGGCTATTTTGCCTGCTACCCGGGCGATGGGATAACCGGTTGCCTTGCTTGCCAATGCTGAACTGCGGCTTACGCGGGGATTTACCTCAATAACATAATAAGGTGTATTGCCATCCCTGTTGGGCGGATCGGGGTGCAGCGCATACTGAACATTGCAGCCTCCTTCAATACCCAACGCCCTGATAATATTAAGGCTGGCTGATCGCAGCATCTGGTATTCTTTATTGGTAAGGGTCTGGCTGGGCGCTACCACTATGCTGTCCCCGGTATGGACCCCCATCGGATCGATGTTCTCCATATTACAAACGGTGATGCAGTTGTCACTTGCATCCCTCATAACCTCGTACTCCAGTTCCTTCCATCCGGCCACGGATTTTTCCAGCAAAACCTGGTGGATCGGGCTGGCGGAAAGGCCGCTATGGCAGATTTCCTCCATTTCTTCACGGGTATTGGCGATACCTCCGCCGGTGCCCCCCAGGGTATATGAAGGCCGGATAATAAGGGGCAAACCGATACGTCTGGCTGCTTCCCTGGCCTCCTCCATAGTATTGGCTATAGCGCTCTCCAGAACAGGCTCGCCGATGCGGATCAGCAACTCCTTGAATAAGTCCCTCTCCGAGGCGTTACGAATGGTCTGAATAGGCGTGCCCAGGCACCTTACATTATACCTGTCAAGCACTCCGGCATCCGCCAGTTCGACCGCCAGATTCAGTCCTACCTGTCCGCCCAGTGTAGGCAGAATGCCGTCAGGGCGTTCACGTTCAATGATACGGGTCACGGAATCCAGTGTAAGCGGCTCGATATATATCACGTCGGCTACATCTTCATCGGTCATGATAGTAGCCGGATTGGAGTTTACCAGAACGGAGGTCACTCCTTCTTCACGCATGGCCTTGCAGGCCTGAGTGCCGGCATAATCGAACTCGGCGGCTTGCCCGATTATAATCGGACCGGAGCCAATGATAAGGACTTTTTGAGGTTTATCTGGCAAGTTTATTCCTACCTTTCATATTTATTACAGGGTTTAACAGTTCGCAGGCGCTTTCATCTTTATACCCGAAGCCCTTCATGATTTACTTTCTTTTATCAGATCAATAAACTTATCGAAAAGGTAGCGACTGTCCCATGGACCGGGAGAGTCCTCGGAATGGTATTGTATCGAAAAGACAGGCAGATATTTGTGACGCAAACCTTCCACCGTGCCGTCGTTAAGATTGATATGTGTAATTTCCAGTTCCTTGGGGAGATTATTGGCATCCACGGCATAACCGTGGTTCTGCGCCGTTATGTGGGCGCGACCTGTAGAAAGTTCCTTTACGGGATGATTTCCGCCGCGGTGTCCGAATTTCAGCTTAAAGGTACTTCCGCCAAAGGCATGGGCAATAAGCTGGTTGCCAAGGCAAATACCCATAACCGGCTTCTTGCCCGCCAGACCACGAACGGTATCTATAGCATAATCAAGCACAGCCGGGTCTCCCGGACCGGGGGAAAGAAGAATTCCATCAGGGGCCATGTCCAATACTTGAGGGGCCGTGGTTGTACAAGGTACGACACTGACCGTACAACCACGCCGGCAAAGCTGGCGCAGGATATTGTATTTCAGACCGCAGTCCAGGCTCACAATGTGGTGTTGGGGCATTCCCTCTTGCGGTGAAGAGATACCGCAGGGATACGGCGAACCGGGCGCACGTTCATCGCATGGCTTTTTAAAGGAACAGCTACAGCACGGTAATCCCCAGCGGTATGGTTTTTCAGTAGTTACGTCTTTGACAAAATCCATTGAACCGTAATCAGGCAGTCCTTTTAATCTTTTAACAGCCTCAGCGGGCGCAAGCGTGGAGGTGATATACCCCATCATCACCCCGTGGTTTCTCAGCTTTCGGGTAATCGCACGCGTATCCACCCCGTAAATACCGCTGATATTATTTTCAGCCAGGTACTGATGCAGCGTCTTTTCACTCAGGTAATGACTTGGTTCCAGGCATTCCTCTCTGACGATGAATCCCCTGACCTGTATCCTGTTAGATTCCATATCAAGATTATTTATACCGTAGTTGCCGATTAAAGGGTATGTCGGAAGGACGATTTGTCCGGCATAGGACGGATCGGTCAGCATCTCCTGGTAGCCGATCATACTGGTGTTAAATACCACCTCGCCGTATGTATCAAGGTCGGCGCCGAAGGAGAAACCTTCAAAAACAGTGCCATCCTGAAGCGCCAGTATCGCTCTTCTGGTCATTATATAGTACCTGCCTTTCCGCTGGACATTATCAAAAACTCATCTTTCAATGAATCGTCGGTGAATATGAGGTTGCCCCGATAAACAGTTGCGAGCACTTTGCCTTTGAGTTTTACACCTTTCAAAGGGGTGTTTTTACCCTTGGAGACAAACGTTTCGGGATTTACCACCCATTCCCTCTCAGGATCAAAAATCGTCAAGTCCGCGCTGCTGCCGGGTCGCAGCGTTCCCAGGGGGGCGTGTTTGCTGCCGATGATATTGGCCGGACCGCAGGTCAGCTTCGCTATAAGGAGATTAAGGCTGATAGACCCCTGGTGAACCAGGCTGAGAAGGCTGCCCAGCGCCGTCTCGAAATTGCTGATGCCGAAGGAAGCGTTATTGAACTCGCATTGCTTGTCTATTTCCCGGTGAGGAGCATGGTCCGTGGCTATAGCGTCGATTGTCCCGTCATTCAGCCCCTGGATCAAAGCACGGATATCCCGGTCTGTCCTCAGGGGAGGATTTACCTTGGCGCAGGTATTATAACCCATCACCAAATCTTCTGTCAGAGTAAGGTGATGCGGCGTGACCTCGGCGGTCACATGAATCCCCTTCTTTTTTGCCGTCCTGACCAGTTCCGCGGAACCTGCTGTGCTGAGATGAGCGATATGCAGTCTGGCGCCGGTCAGTCCAGCCAGAAGAATATCCCTGGCTACAATAATTTCTTCGGCTTCATCCGGTATACCGGCCAGTCCCAGACGGGTTGAGATGATGCCTTCATTGATCTGCCCTCCTTCACAGAGGTTCTTATCTTCACAGTGTTCAATTAACGGCAGATCAAACGTGCGGCTGTAGTCCAGGGCCTGACGCATCAGCCGGGTATTCATAACGGAATCGCCGTCATCACTCAAAGCAATTACACCTGATTGGCCAAGCTCACCCATTTCGGATAGCGCTTCTCCCTTTCGTCCCCTGGTAATGCACCCTATGGGCAGGACGCGGACCGCGCCTGTCTGTGCGGACCTGCGGTGAATATAATCGACTACCGAGATATTATCGATAGGGGGTTCGGTGTTCGGCATACAGCAAATAGTGGTAAAACCTCCCCTGGCGGCGGCCAGTGTACCGGTAGCTATGGTTTCTTTTTCTTCAAATCCCGGTTCCCTCAGATGGCAATGCAGGTCAATAAATCCCGGACAGGCTATTAATCCATCAGCCTTTATTACCGTATAATCTTCAAACGGGGGAAGTTGGTCGCTTTTTCCTATCCAGCGGACCTTGCCGTCAGCCAGCAACAGGCTTCCGCCATCGTCCCAGTCCTGGGAGGGATCAATAATACGGGCGTCCTGAATTAAAACCGGTCTCATGCCTTTTTGCCTCCTGCTACGAGATAGAGTAGGGCCATTCGCACAGCCACACCGTTGGTGACCTGTTCATTAATCACCGATTGAGTGCAGCGGGCTACGGTTGAGGATATTTCCAATCCTTCATTCATGGGGCCGGGATGCATCACGATGGCATCATCTTTAGCCAGTTTTAATCTTTGAGGATTAAGCTGGTATAAATTGATATATTCCCGCATGCTGGGCAGAAGTCCGCTTTGCATTCGTTCCAGTTGCAGCCGCAGGACCATAACGACATCCGCTCCCTTCAGAGCCTTTTCCATGTCCGGTTCGATCTTCACTTCCGGGAAAACCGTCTTGTCAGTATTCATTGCGGCAGGGAGAAGGGTAAAGGGACAGCAGAGTGTGACTTCTGCCCCCATGACGGTAAGTCCCCAGATATTGGAGCGTGAGACGCGGCTGTGTTTAATATCGCCGGTTATCACCACTTTAAGCCCTTTAAGATTGCCCTTGTGGGCTTTCATGGTATACATGTCAAGGAGGGCCTGGCTGGGATGAGCATGCCAGCCGTCCCCGGCGTTAATAACGCCGGCTTTCACACAATGTGAGGCTGTTTCGGGAGCACCCGAATACGGATGCCTCATTATGACAATATCCGCACCCAGAGATTCCAGCGTGAGGAAGGTATCTATCAGCGATTCTCCCTTGGTGATACTGGAGGAGGAGGCTGCAAGGCTTGAAACATCGGCACTGAGGCTTTTAGCAGCCAGTTCGAATGAAAGCCGGGTACGGGTACTGGACTCATAAAATAATGTCAATACGGTCTTGCCCCGCAGGGCCGGTACCTTTTTAATCGGACGGGCCAGTACTTCCTTCATGGCGTCCGTGATATTGAGCACCAGTTGTATCTCGTCAGATGAGAAATCACTTAGATCGAGAACATGATGGTGTTTCCAGGCGGAGGTTGTTACCTCTGCCCTGGAAGTCATCACCAGTGTAGAACCATCTTCTTGCCAGGATGTGGTCATGTTTTATGCCTCCTCTATTGCAGGAAAGATCGCTACACGGTCGATATTGTCAGTCTCCGTCAGTTCGACCTGTATCTCCTCTGAGCGGGCAGTGGGGATATTTTTACCGATATAGTCCGCCCGGATCGGCAGCTCGCGATGCCCCCGGTCAACCAGAATGGCCAGTTGAATGGAGGCCGGACGTCCGAAGTCTATCAGGGCATCAAGGGCAGCCCGCACGCTACGGCCGGTATAAAGGACATCATCTACCAGTACTATGGTTTTGCCATAGACGTCCGCCGGGATTTGCGAGCTATGGACGACCGGTTTGAAGTCCATCGAGTCCAGGTCGTCACGATAAAGGCTGATATCCAGAATCCCCACGGGCACATCCGTTCCCTCAAAGGTCTTGATGTTGGCCGCCAGGCGTTTAGCGAGGGGATAGCCCCTGGTAAGCATGCCTACCAGTACCACATCGGAAAGGTTTCTATTGCGCTCAATGATCTCATGAGCAATTCGGGCTACCGTACGGCGAATATCTTCAGCGGTGAGTACAACTTTCAGCGGCATAAAAAACCTCTTGCCCATTGCTGACAAGAGGTAATATGGTTAAAGGTATTCAATTACCACCCCTTACCAGCCTCTCAGGACTGAGTTAAAGGTATTTTGGCTTACTAATTGAGCATTATACTACCTTGTTTAAAAAAATACAATGGAAAAAAGCCGGATGCGGAAAAAGCTGTAGGACTGAAAATCGAGAGAGGGGGAAGCCGGCCGGCCTCCCCCTCTGCCTTTCATGTTTCCGTAATCAGAAAAAATGTTACTAATATGAGCTACTTGAGCATTGCCTTTACCGCCGCAATGGCGGCTTTTTTATCATAGCCGTACTTAGCGCGCAGCTCTTCACCGCTGCCAAAACCGGCATATACCTGCGGAATGCCCAGCCGCTTGAATTTTTTGGGATAGATGCCGTTGTCCATGAATGCATCCGATATTGTGCTGGCCAGGCCGCCCTCCATGAGATGGTCTTCAATCACCACGATATTTCCGGTTTCGCTGACCGCCTTGAAGAGCAGCTCTTTATCAACCGGCTTTATGGAATACATATCAACCACACGTACATTGATCCCTTCTGCCGCCAGATCGGTGGCAGCTTCGAGGGCTGCGAAGACCATTTCTCCGTGGGCAATAATGGTCGCGTCCTTGCCGTCCCGTGCCGTGATTCCCATGCCGATTTTAAAGGTATATTTACCGGGTTCATAAAGCATACGGTCCTTTTTTCCCTGGGCCAGGCGTATATATAGGGGGTGCGGATAGGTCATGCTTAAAATCATGATATCGCGTACCATATTGGGATCGCCGATTGAGAGTACAGTCATATTGACCATGGACTTCATAATTGAGATGTCTTCCATGGCGTTGTGGGTAGAACCGCCGCCGGAAGTCAGACCGCCGCCTGTCCCGATGAAGCGTACCGGCAGGTCCTGGTAGCAGATCGCGGTGCGGTTCTGCTCGCAGGCGCGCATGGTCATAAAGGGTATCATTCCAGCGATAAAGGGGATATTTCCTTCAAGCGCCAGACCGGCTGCGATACCGGCCAGGTTTTGTTCCGCTACACCGACATCGATGAACCTGTCAGGAAAGTCTTTTTTAAAGGCCACCAACGCGCCGCCCGTGTCGGCTGTCAGTGCCCATACGTTATTGTGCTTGCTACCCAGTTCATGCATTGTGTCACCCATTACGGACCGGGCGGATAAAAAGCTGCCGAAATTAAAAGTCTCTTTCATTACGCTGCGCTCCTTTCTTTAGCCCATGAGGCGTCGAGCTCTGCAATAGCCTTTTCCATGTCTGCCTTGCTCAGTGCACCCGCATGCCAGCCGACATTTCTTTCCATAAAGGAAACCCCTTTGCCTTTAATCGTGCTGCTTATGATCGCGGTAGGTTTCTGGTTGGTTACAGGGGGCAGGTTGTCCAGGGCATCGATGATTTGCCCCATATCGTGCCCGTCAATTTCCACGACATTCCAGTTAAAGGCCTTCCACTTGTCCGGGTACGGCTCCATATTCATATAGTCACCATCCAGGCTGGTCATAAGCTGTTTATTCCTGTCTATAATGCCTACCAGGTTTCCCAGTTTATAGGAACCTGCCGTATTGGCAGCCTCCCAGACCTCACCTTCGCAGGTCTCACCGTCACCCATCATACAGAAGACACGGTGATTTTCTTTCCTCTGCCTGGCGGAAAAAGCCATGCCGACTGCCATGGCAAGTCCCTGTCCGAGTGAACCTGACGAACATTCCACCCCGGGAAGCTGAATCTTGCAGGGATGCATACCGTAGGCGCTGTCCAGTTGACCGTATGTCCTGATAATATCGTCGTAGTTGAAATAGCCCCTTAAACTCATGGCGATATACATACATACCGCCCCGTGTCCCTTGCTCAGGAGAAAGCGGTCCCTGGTTGGTGAATGTATGTCCTTTGGATCAACTTTCATACCGTGGTGATAGAGCCCGATAAGAAGATCCGTCATTGACAGGTCTCCCCCTATGTGCACAATACCGTCGTAGTTGCCGCACAGGGTAAGCAATTTCTTGCGCATTTCATATGCCAATTCTTGAAGTCGCCTTACTTCCTTTGGATCAGCCATATAATTAACCTCCTCGTATAATAAAAATCGGTTGTATTTTTCAAGGCTTGAGCAATATTTTGATGGACTTGCCTTTTTTGTGTTTTTCGAAGGCCTTGTCCGCTTCGGAAAGCGGGAAAATATCCGTAATAAGGGACTTAACATCCAGCTTGGGCAGTAAATCCAATGCACGGGGGAAGCAATAGGGTGCAATGAAAACGGAACGGATGCTGATCTCGCTGGCGTACATATGGAAAGGATTAAGGCTGATTTCAGCATCGAAGGGATATACCGCGCCCCACACCACTATACCGCATTTACCTGCCAGGTCGATAGTCTGCCTGGCAGCTTTCAGATTACCGCTGGCTTCAAAAACGGTATCAAACAGACGGCCCCCGGTAAATTCTTTGCTGATACCCTCCAGGTCTTCATTGAAGGGATCAACAGCAACATCGGCCCCCAGCTTTTTAGCTATTTCACGTTTTTCAGCAACAGGCTCGGAGACCAGTACCCTCGATGCTCCCGCTTTCAGGGCTACCTGGAGCGTCAGGAGACCGATAGGGCCTGCTCCGGAGATCATGACGGATTTGCCTGGCTGGATTTCCCCGATGTCCACGGTATGTACGGCGATGGTGACAGGCTCCAGCATGGCTGAGGTCTCGAAGGACATGTCATCCGGGATCGGGTAGATACAGGACTCTCCATAAACAGCATAGTCGGCATAAGAGCCGGTGGCAGGTATTCTGTGCTGGCAAAAATGTTCCATCCTGTTGCGGCAATAATAACAGGCGCCGCAGGGAGTACCGAAGTTCATGGCAACTCTCTGACCAAGTTTGTACCCCTGTTTAGCAGCGCTTCCGACTTCCACAATCGTCCCGGTGGCCTCATGTCCCATGATGTTTCCGCCCGGTTTTTTATGGGCGTCTTTCATCAGGCCAAAACGGCCTTCCAGATTTTCGATATCGGTCCCGCAAATGCCGCAATAGGCGATCTTGACCTTGACCTGATCAGGCCCGGTAACCGGTTCGGGGACATCCTCGTATTTGATTACACCTATTTCCCTGGTAACGGCTGCTTTCATATTAAAATTACCTCCTCGGCCTGCAAAATTATTTAAAAGGGGAGAATTAATTATATAATAGCTACTACCAAATTGCATAAATCCCTAAACATATATTTTCAGATTACCCTCACCTTCTTATTCCTCTACCATCAAGGGAGAGGAAAGTGGAGATGTATAAGAATTTATACAAATAAATATTAGATATCTCTTATTTCAATGGCGATATTTCCCAGGGGCGTACCCTCGAAATAGGCGAAATTGATCTGTCCCGGCATGATAGAACGGGTCCAAACTTTTGCTCCCAGTTTGGTCTGCCGGTCGATGGCTTCTTCCAGATTATCCGTCAGGAAACCAATGTGATGAAGCCCTTCTCCCGCAGCATCCAGCGACTCCCTGAGGGCCTGGTCCCCCTCGGTTGGTTCAAGTAGCTCAAGCTCGGCGCTGCCGAGATTGGCGTTGCTGATAGTTGTTTTCCACTCGGCCGGTTTACCGTGCAGCTCCCCTTTAAAGGGAATGGTTACTTTTTTCATATCCGGTCCGGCGCTGAACGGTCCAATGCCCATGGACTCGAAATAGGCTATGGCCTTGTCTATGTCCTTAACCACCACGCCGACATGATGCAACCTGGCATAAGTGGACTTTTCCGGTATTATTCTTTCCATTTTTACTCCTTAAGATTTGTATTAGCATTAATACATGAAAACCGGTCTGTAAGACTGAGAATTGGAAGGGTACTTCGTAAGTATTTTATACCAACCAGACCTGCATCGCAGTTTTAAGTAATACCGGTACTCTATATACTCCGGCGTTGACAGGGGGTATATATACCCGGCCGGATATACCTGCTATTGATAATAATACTATTATAAATAGTGCGGAATATTCAAATACGCAACGTGACGGCATAACAGACTGCCGCTGAATCACAGATTCAAGAGACTCTCACGTCGGGCTAAGCCCTCCTCAGAGTGGACTAAATATGGTACTTTTTCAGCAGTCTCCATGATGATAAGCTTGCAAAGACGATAAGGTTCACTTTTTGGCCTCCGAAAGGTCCCGGGCCAGGAGGGCGGCCCCAAGGGCGGTCACCATCTGGGGGCTCTCAGGTACCAGTATGGTGGTCTTGAGCTTTTCTTCAAGAAAGCGAATAAGCCCGGTATTCAACGCGCCGCCCCCGCAGACAGCGCAGCGGTCTGTAAAACCTATTTTATCAACCATGCTGGAGATCTTTTCTGCCAGGCCTCTCAGTACGCCGGCCAGTATGTCTTCTTTTGAAACACCTTCAGCCACACGTGAGACAGCTTCCGATTCCCCGAAAACCGCACAAACATTGGAGAAGGCTGCCGGACTGGAGGAATCGAGTGAAAGCCGTCCGATTTCTTCCAGCGGAACCTGGAGGACATTGGCTATCATTTCCATGAAATACCCGCTTCCGCTGGCGCATTTTTCACTGATGATGAAGTCAGCCAGTTGTCCATGATTGCCAAGATGAAATACCTGGGTAGTCTGTCCTTCCACGTCAATAATGGTCCTGGCTTCGGGAAGAAGGTTAAAAATGCCCCTGGCGCAGCAGCGGATGTCGCTGGCGGCGCGGTCGCTATATTTGGCACAGGATGAACCCTGGCCTGTAGCAACTGTAAATTTGACCTCTTCTTCTGCTATCCCTGCTTTCAGCAGGAGTTCTGACCTCAGATGATTGGCGGTTGAGGCGTAGTTCATGCCTGAAGGTATCATGTTAGCGGCTGCTATGATACCTTCCCTGATGAGGATTCCCTTGCTTTTTCCGCTCCCTATGTCTATACCCATAAAATAGGCCATCGGCTGATATACCGTCCTTCTGTTTAGTAATCAGGAGTTTTTCAGGGCGATTTCTTTTCCCAGCAGAGCGGCGCCCAGAGCACCGCTTAACAGCGGCTCATCCGGTACCAGCACACTGCATCCCAGGTGTTTTTCCAGTGCTTTTACCACACCGCTGTTCTTGGCCACACCGCCGGTAAAGACGACGTCCGGTTCCAGCCTGAACCTTTTTACCAACCTGGCGACTTTTCCGGCGATAACATCATGAAGCCCTGCCACGATATCTTCTATCCGGGCGCCCTCGCCCAGGTATTTAGCGATTTCCTGGCGAATAAATACCGTGCAGGGGCTGGTTATGGAGACAGCCTTGCCGGCTTTGGCGGAGATTTCACCCAGGTCTTCCACTTTAAGGCCGAGTGATTCTGAAAGTACATCCAGAAACCTGCCCGTACCGGCTGCACACTTGTCATTCATGACGAAATCGATCAACTTTCCGTTCCTGATTAACATGACCTTGGAGTCCTGTCCTCCGATATCGATGGCCACGCGGACGCCGGGATAAAGGCTGTAAACTCCACGGGCATGACAGGTCAGTTCGGTCATCTGGCGATTGGCAAAGGGGACATTGATCCGGCCGTATCCGGTTGCCAAAATATAGGCGATATCGGACATGGTCATACCGGCGCTTTTGGTCACTTCCTGCATGATCTGTTCGGCCAGGCGCTGGTGCCGGGATCCGGTATGCCGCACAATGGAAGCCGCCGTTTTTCCGTCCCGGTCTATAATCACGATCTTGGTCATAGTGGAACCAAGATCAATACCCGCGTAGAACTCCCTTTTCTCAGCCATCAATAATCTCCAGGAAACCCTGGACCCTGGTTTTCAACTGCGATAGCGTACCGAGGGTGTAATCGTGTTCAATGTATATGCTGGGCAGGCCCAAGTCGTTAAAGTAGTCCTTGACGGAAGGGATTTCATAGCCGTGGGTATCACAAAACCTGAGGGCTTCAAGAATGATCCCATCTACCTTCCAATCGCGTGCGTAATCACCCAGGTAGCCGAAGCGCATTTTCAGGTCGGCGGGATAGTCTTTGGAGGTGGCGAAATAATCGGCGGTAAAAGTACGGGGACACTTGATATGGGTCAAATAGTGTTTGGCCAGGCCGTCCAGGGGATTGTCTGTCAGGGCTACATCATTAAAAAAGGGACGGCTGCCCACGCAGGTATCGTCGATTACTACCGTGGCGCCACATTCTTCTATTACCTCCAGCAGGCTGGTATTATCCAGGATGCTGCCCCAGACCATCAGGCGTTTGTTGTGCTTATTCAGACTGACTTTCCGGCAGCTTGTTTCGCTTATCACTTCTTCCAGAAGCCGGTTGCCTTCTTCCACCGGCAGGCTTTGCACGGCCTTAATCACCTGCTGTGTTTCCGTTCCCGAGATCAGCGCAGGATCGGGTTTTTTCAGGTCGTATAGTTTCCTGACCAGGGACCTCTGCGTGTTGTGAAGGCGTATGGCTTCAACCAGTTTTTCTTTAGAGAGTTTTTCCCCGCTGTATTCTTCCAGTGAATGTACGAAAGAATCGAGCAACTGGCGGTGATAGTCCTGCGAGGTCTCTCTCATGGTGTGAGGCGTGTCGAAATGATAGGTATAACCTGTTTTAACCGTGTAATACCATATCCCCGGAAGGCCGGAACCAACGTCGCATATATGACTGGTGATGACTCCATCCAGGAAATCGTACTTGCCCTTCAATCCCAGGTCCAGGTAGCTCCGTAAAAACGGGCAGACAACGGTCGGAAGATAGTTATCTGCTTTTGTGATTGGTTCCGTTATATCTCCGAAGAGCCGGAACGGTACAATATCGAAAGAGGTCAGTAGTTCCGTGATCGGATAGATGCAAAGATACCCAAAAACCTTGCTCCCTTCCTGCTGGAGGTCTTTTACCCTTTGTGTCCGGTCCTGATTAACGACCCGGACTTTTTCCATACCCTTCAACTCTTTAGTTATCTTAGCTGTCATATATATATCCTTTACATAACTTCAAGAACAGCCGCGTGCGGATCGAGACCGGACTGATTCCAGCCGGGTGATTCCAGGCTGATCTTACTCCAACTTATTTTAACGCGCAGCGCAAAACCGGCTGCTACCAGTTCATACCCATGTCTTTTCTGACCTGCCGGTAATATTCCATCGTCTCTTCGAATGCCTCGGCTTTTTTAAGGATTTCAACGGGGTTGAAGAGGCTGGAATCGACCATGTCACCTTCCATTACCAGCGCCGGGACTTTCAGCAGGTCCATTACCTTTTGTTGAAAAGAGAGAAGATGAAAGGAGGCTGAGCGGCAGGACAGCAGGATGTGGATAACCACGCCGTCGCACTGACAGTCAAGGACATGTTTAACCGCGAGCTGCGCCGAGGTACCCGTCCTCCTTATTTCTTCCCTGATGGAGGCTGCTTCGGCCTCTGTGTATTCCACTTCAAGCAGGTTGTTGGTGCTCTGGTAGCGTTCCCGGACATACCTTTCCATGGGATCGCTGTATTTGCTTAAAACGATATTGACCGGTGTGAAGGGTTTATAGTTGCTTTCGATAACGAAATTCCAGCCTTTTTCAGCCAGTTGATCGAAGAGATTAAGGCTGTGCCAGGGGGGGAGACCGTCGAATGAAAGCCTGAAGCGTTCTTCGACGTTCAGGGCTGAAATACCTTTTTCAGCACGCTCCCTGACCTCCTCTTTCATTTTCAGGTAGCCATCGGTTACCGCCTTCATATCAGAGCCCCTGAAAAGAGCGGCGGACATGGAGCTCCACAGGTCTTTGGAGTGCATGGGGCCAGGATGGGCTATTCTGAGACGGTTGATTTCCCAGCGGATCCTGTTCAGGTTGGCCTTTTCCCTGGATATCCGGTCAAATTTATCCCAGTCC
Organism: Dehalococcoidales bacterium; assembly: GCA_016926695.1. The sequence continues at coordinate 35,606 of JAFGOB010000100.1, forward strand.
ATTTTTTTACCTACTACACGTTCAAGAAATCCCACGAAATCTTTCAGTTGTTTGACCAGGAAGTCTACAGCACGATCATCCGCACCTTTTTCCAGGCTTTCTCTCAGACCGGTGGAGGGTGACTCGATAGCCCATAAGGGCGCATTGAAATAGCGACCGAGCGCCTGGAACCATTTAAAGCGGGCATCACATATTTCAGCGGAAGCGACCATCAGATCCGGCCTGGGCATTCCACCCATGGGGGCTTCCGGGGGAATCGAACCATTGTGCTCCTGCATTTTGACGGAATAACCGAAGCAGTTCCTGGCATAGCCGCAGAGGTGATTGGGATATCCTTCGGCATCGGAAATTTCCAGGTAAGGGGCGGCTTTGCCCGCCGCCGCGCACACGCTTCCGTAGTTCTCAGGATAGATAGAAACAATATCCATGGCCATAAGTATAGGCTCAACCCACTGCCCGAGCATAACCCAGGCCACGGGTTTGTGTTCTTCCCTGGCCTGTTCTCCCGTAGCATACATTTTATCCACTTCAGCCCTTAAGGCGTACATGGACTTCAGCCTGTTGATAGCCTTTTTTTTTGTTTTTTCAGCCGTTTCCATTATTATCCCCTTTTTGTCCGCAACGGGTCGGTCCGGTTATTTCATTAATATATTAAATAGCTTCCTTTTTACGCAGTTCGGTGATCTCATCCCAGGTATATCCGCCCATCTCGATCAATACTTCCTCGGTATGCTGACCGAACTCGGGCGCTTCTGCGTTTACCCTGCCGGGCGTTTCACTTAAACTTACCGGCAAGCCCACCACCTTTACCGGTCCCAGGACTTCGTGCCGGTAATCGATGACATATTCATTGGCGATTACCTGAGGGTCCGAGGCAAGATCGTTCATGCTCTGGACCGGGGCCGATATGATATCGAATCCGTTTTTGAAAATAGCGCTCCATTCACCAGCAGTTTTTGAGATAAAAGCGGCATCGAGCACGGATATAAGCTCCCTGGCGTTCTGTTCACGCAAATTGGCATCCTTAAAGCGGGGATCGTTGATAACATGCGTGATACCCAGTGCCTTGCAGACATCCGGCCAGTAGCGCTGGGACTGGAGCATGGCCAGCACCGTCCATTTTCCATCTTTACACTTATAATAATTCCAGAGAGGATTCCTGGCGCTGATGCGGTCCTGCTGGACCGTGGGTTTGTTGAGATAAAAACCCTTGCCCAGCATCAGCCCCTCCCACGAAATTACGCTCATCAACATGGAAGAGTCCACTTTTTGCCCCATGCCGAACCTTTCTCTGGCCAGTAGGGCCGCCATAACGCCGTAGGCCATCATAATGGCCCCGGCCTGGTCCCCCAGACCGCCGTAATGCGGTATTCCAGGACTATCTTCATTCCCCAGAAGGGTGCTTATACCGGACCTGGCCATGCCTACCAGATCAAGGGCGCCGTCCGCGGCCTCCGGGCCTTTAGCCCCGAACCCGGAAGCGGCGGCATATATTAACATGGGGTTATGGCTGCGTAAAGTTTCATAATCGACCCGCAACTTTTCAGGTATGCCCGGCCGGTAATTATGGATAAAAACATCGGCCTTTTCTACCAGGCGGTAAAGGACTTCTCTGCCTTCTGTTTTTTGTAAATTGAGGGTAATGCTCTTTTTACCGCGATTGTTGACTTCAAAATAGCTGGTCTTGCCCTCCGGGAGGTCCGCAAAATCCAGCGTGGTGAGCCCTCTGCCGGGATCGCCTGTAATATAGTGTTCGATATGAATAACATCAGCGCCCATATCAGCTAACATGGCAGAAGCCACAGTCCCCATCTGCCATTGTGTCCAGTCCAAAATTTTAATGCCGACCAGCGGTCCTTTCTTTTCCATTACTGTTCCTCGATCGTTAAATTATCATATACTCCTGAGTAACCGGATGAAGCCTGTTACGGCCGGGTTCATAAAACGAACGGAAGGGGATTCACCAATCGACTTGCCTTCCGTTGAATGCCGGCCTATGCTTTCCCCAGCACTTTCAGCACTCTGTCCGGTGTGACGGGGAAGCCGTCCACCCACTTGCCGGTAGCGTTGTAAACCGCCGGTGCGATAATGGCCGGAAGGGCTGTTGCCACATCCTCTCCGATACCTACCGTCCCGTAAGGCCCGAATCCCATGCCGGTTTCAACCAGAATCGTATCGATGGGACCCACGTCCATCATAGTTGGGAATTTATAGTTCAGCAGGTTGCCGTTCAACATTACGCCGGTGTTGGGATCGTGGATTACTTCCTCCGTCCTTCCCCTGCCGATCGCCATGTAGGTGCCGCCGTACTGCTGCCCCTCGCAGCCTTCCCAGTTGATGACTTTACCCACATCGTTCACGTTAACCACACGTATTACATCCACCTCACCGGTATCCGGGTCCACCTCTACCTCCATAAAATGGGCCTGGCGGCACAGACGCAGCCTTACTCCCAGGTAAGCTCCTCTCTGGATGTGCCAGGCATGTTCAAAAAGGGGAGGAGTAAGGCGCAGCGGGTATTTCAGTCCTTCTCCAATGGATATCCCGGGTTCTCCCAGCACGGGGGTAAGGGGCCCCATGCCGCCGCCGGGTCCTATGAAATCAGCCAGGGTCATGCAATTGGAGGGATCGGCCTTTTCGAAGATAACGCTGTCCCTGATATCTAGTTCTTCAGGTTTCCTGTCCGGGAAGGCCGGCGGGAAAGATGTAAGCTGAGTGACGGCCCTGGGGCTGACTGCCAGTTTGAGTATTTTCTCCTTCAGCAGGCGTGCGCAGTTCCTCACGGCTGAGGCGTTTATAGAAAGGTTGGTGGAGGTATCCGGCGTCATGGCGAAGAAGCCTGCGTCTATCTGCGCCTTGTAGCGCACGTCCTCCATGCGCATTCCCAGTTCGTCCGCGGCGATCTGGCAATAGGCCGTCTCCGCGTTCACTCCCACATCGGCGCGGCATCCAAAGATGGTGGCGGCGCCGTCATTGCGTTCAATATAGATGGCGATCTCGCTGGAGCCCCCGGAGTCCTCCCACTCGTGAGTCCATACAAATCCCAGGCCGTGCATCCTGCCGTTGGGAAGCCTTCTTGCGCCCGGCGTATGCCACTTTTTATCCCACTCTATAGCGGCTTTGCCCTTTTCGACGCATTCCCTGAGGCTGTCACGGGCTTGAAAACCCATTTCTTTCTTGCGCTCATTAAGCCACTGCATGTCGTGACCTTCAGCGCCGTCATTCTTCAGGGCTACCTCTATGGGGTCGAGTCCAAGCTCGGCTGCGACGCGGGTAAAGACCATGGTAAGGCTGTGACAGGCTGCGTTATATTCGCAGCGCACGGGCACAGTCGGCCCCTTGTTGAGCTTGACGGCCTCCGACCTGCCGTAAATATGAGGGATGCTGGTATTTTCCATAATATGTCTCACGATACCGAAGACAGGCACCGCCTGGTTAACCACTATGCCCCGCTCCTGTACCGCGGTGATGGCGCCATCCAGTTTGAATCCGACCTTAAAATAATATACCCCTTCATCCATTTCACCGCCGTAGAAGTCCTCCCGACGGTTGAAGACCCACTTGACCGGCCTGCCGGTCCTTTTGGCGACCACGGCGGCGCAGTAATGCCCGCCCATGTTCCAGGCCATCTGGCTCCAGCCTCCGAAACTGGCTCCCTGGTAAAGGCAGTGAAGGTCTATCTTGTTCATGGGTATGCCGCCGAACCAGGCGGAGATGGAACGCTTTGAGATATGGGGGCGCTGTGTTTTTACCCAGACCTCCGGATAATCCCCGTTCCAGCGGAAAACGCCGCAGGGGCGTTCCGGACCGATCCAGGTATTATGCCCCTGGGTTAACCTGAACTCGATTATCCTGTCGGCCAGGGCAAAACCTGTTTCCACGTCACCCTGTTTTTCTATATAGATACCCCTGTCACTTACATTTCCTTTGGGGCTTGCTTCAGGGTTGGCCAGAGGTGCGCCGGGTTCAAGGGCGGCCTCCGGATCAAGAACAAAGGGCAGTTGCTGCCATTCCACCTTGATCAGCTTCAATGCGTTTTCGGCTATTTCCTCGCTGTCAGCCGCTACGAAAGCGCCGGCCTCCTCACCCTGGAAATAGCTGGTACCCGGCAGAGGAGGAACGGAAGAGGATCCATGTCCTCCCAGGTCCAGCACCGGCGGCAGCTCAGGATCATCATAACGCAGGATAGCCCTTACTCCCGGTACAGCGGCAGCTTTAGATGTATCCATCTTGAGGATTTTGGCATGTGGATAAGGGGAGGTCAGGAACCTGCCGTAAAGCATTCCGGGCAGGTCTACATCCAGGGTATACCTGGCCTGGCCGCTGGCTTTTTCATAGCCGTCAATACGACGGACGCCCCTTTGGCCCATTTTCTGATAGTCAGAAAGCGGGTATTTGTCCGCTTTAAGATTATCGAACTGTTCCAGCATTTTTTCCATTTCATCAGCAGTCATCAGTGCTTTCCTCTGCCCGTTTGCCGGGGATTCCCGGCAGGGCTTTGAAATATAAAGTTATATTTTACCACGTTAATATAATACTAGCGCATCAGGAGAAAAGTGATCAACCGTGATGGGGGGATTGGATACTAAAAAATTCGCCAGCATAATATGCAACGACCTCTGCAAAATAACCTGACCGGGAGATTAGGTAGGATTATCCGCCGGTCACCATTAGTGCCAGGATTATTCAGTCGCCCGGTTTTACAGCATCTTCAAGTCCGGACTTACGCGGTCTTTCGTAGTTGTCATAAACAAAGACATCGTCATTCAGATTACCGAGTTCATCGAAGATCAGGTTCGCAGCGGCAGGGAAGTGTTCGACAAGATTGTGCAGGCATCCTCCAACCGTCGTCCCGTCTGAATTCACTATTTGGGAGCCGGTAATCTGCTGGAGCAACTGAAAGAAAATATGTATTGGAATGCTTATTTCGATCCTGCCTGAAAGAAACTAAACCGGCAAATTCACGTACTCAGCGCCAAACAAGTTGATTTTATCAATATGATGGTCCGGCGTCAAAACTGTATCATAGTATTCCGTTTATTCTGAGTTACTACGAAAAGTGCTATTGTGGAGTCTCTGGCGGGTCGCCCGCCGGAGCGCCGGGCATTTGAAGGTGATCCGAACCTGTTCGGCTGAGGCTAAGCCAGGCTTCGTACAGACCGTTTTAGGACGACTGGTAAAACGAATTCTGATGGGAGATATCGAAATAATGCTTGACTGAAACCGGGGCATTTAGTAGAATTAGCTCTGGATGGGTGGTTAGCTCAGTTGGTTAGAGCACTGCGTTGACATCGCAGAGGTCATTGGTTCGAGCCCATTACCACCCACCATTTGAAAAAACACCGGTATGACCTAAAGTTTTCATCATAGTGTGCGACTGAAGAAATCAGCCACTTTCTCAGCAACTAAGGTTTCGTATCCCCACCAAGAATGATCAGCTCCTTCTACAATGTCACACTCTTTAGGTACAGGTATTTTTTGTATAAGTCAAATATGGCCTTATCTTCAATATGCTCATACCGGCTTCCAGATATTAGTATTCCGGCAATTAAATACGTGTCTAAAAAGCTTTTGCATAACACACCGGCTCATTATTGAAAAATCGGATGATTTTCTTAGTTTCCCATTGAAGATGTCTCATGTAAGAGCGCTAACTATTTATCAGTTCGCTGCCTGAGCGAGGTGCAGGAAGCTGCCGTATATGGGTTTTTACATCATGGTTGAGGTATTCATCAGGGTTTTGCTACGGACTGTACGGCGGCAGAAAAAAGATTTCGATGTTTTCCTTGTGCGTTTCGAGCCAGTCTACTACTTTTACGGCATGATGAACCCGAAGATTATCCACTATCATAAAGATTTTACGCTCAGTATCTTTGATAAGACGTCTGAGAAAGCTGATAAACGTGCCTGCTTTCAATCCCCCCTGGTAGACCATGAAGCGCAACAGGCCTTCATTGGTTATCGCTGAAATCATGCTCGTTGAA
>JAFGOB010000101.1 GCA_016926695.1 Dehalococcoidales bacterium
TACTGCTAAACCCTATGAAATCCTTAGTCAGAACACTAAAGGAAAGTTCTTCTCAAAAGTTTTACCTATTGAACGGAATGGTGGGCGCTAATGGACTCGAACCATTGACCTCAGTCTTATCAGTACCAGGCGAGTAAAACCCGGCACAAACGCTAAGCGCCCGCTTATAAATCCTGCCGGTCTGTATCCCTCTTTCTTTTTATCCCGCAGGGTTCAGGCCGATGTACTGCAAAATGTTTCTACCCGCGATCCTGCCGGAGTTCACCGCGAAGCTGGAGGACAGTCCCGTCGAGTCCTTGATGCAGTAGCTGTCTCCGTACATACCCCCCGCGTCAAAGCCCCCCGCGTAGAGTCCGGGAATGACCTCGTCACCGGTATCCACAACCTCGGCCTTCTGATTGATCTTGATCCCTCCAAGTGTACCCAGGAAAACATTTCTTCCCTTCACTGCATAAAACTCGGGGCCCAGCACCGGCCTGAGATATAGCGGGTCTTTGGCGAACTCATCGTCACAGCCCTTCCGGCAAAAATTGTTATACTGCGCCACCGTATTTTCGAGCACAACCGGGTCCACCCCTATCTTCACGGCCAGTTCACTCACGGATGAGGCCTTGAAGACCGCATCCTTCTGGTCGACCACTGCGCTTTCCAGCTCCCGCTCCAGGTCAGTCAGGCGCGAAGCCGGCGGAAACTCCGGGACCATAGCCTTATCTATGCCCTGTTCGATCAGGTATTTTTTGGTGGACGTGTCGAAGATGCTGAAGGTACAGCCGTCCTTCTGCCGTACGCTGGCATTGCCCATTTCGGTATCGTAGAAGGTGATGCTTTCGTCACAAAACCTCTGGCCTTTTTTATTGATCCAGAGATATGGCTGAACAGGAATATAAGAAAGCTGCGGCGTCAGTTCGGGATTGACAAGAGCATCACGCAGCACTTCCAGCACCCTCATCCCTTCCTCCGCAGCCCCTGCCTCGAAGGCCATGCGGATGCCGTCTCCCATCTTTCCCTCATTCCCGAAGGGGATCAGGTTTTCGCCGAGATCGAATCCGGAGTATTTCTTGATCCACTCTTTATTATTGGCATAACCGCCGCTGGCGATAACCACTGCCGTAGCCGGGACTTGCTGTTCTGTACCCTTTTCTTCAAATTCCACTCCGCTTATTGTCCGCCCGGATTTCAGCACCCTCGTTACAGGAGTCGATAGTGAGATCGCAACTCCCAGCGCCCTGGCCCTTTCTTCCAGCGTTTTTATCACGGCTGCGCCCGCGCCCTGGACCACGTGGTAGGTATAAGGAGCGCCGGGGATATTGGTAGTGGCGGTAGTGAAAACCACGCCCTGTTTCTGAAGCCATTCGATTGTTGCGGCCGACTCGTTGACTATAGCTCGCACCAGGTGCGGGTTAGCCCTCCAGTGGCTGTAGCTCATGATACTCTTGAAAGCCTGATTGCGGCTGTAGGTAATGTACCTCTCGCGCTGCATACGGCTTTCAACGGCGAAAATGCCGCGGAAATTCACCGAGGTACCGCCGCAGGCTGCGGCCTTTTCAAATACCCTTACCCTTGCCCCACCTTCCGCCAGGGTAACCGCTGCCGCCAGTCCCGTTACTCCCGAACCAACGATTGCCACCTGTATCTGTTCCTGCGAAAGCGTCATTTCCCCTCCTTTCCGGTCGTATATTTGCACCCTTTGTTTCTCCCCGGAATACCACTATACGGCCTTTGACTTCTTATTTTGTTAAGTGTATCATATAATATACTATTAATAAATACTACTATCAATTAATATTATCAATAGGACCTGCGGCATAAGCTGAAAGGAAGGAGGTTAGATCATCTCGATGAAACTGAAAAACATGGGGAAAACTGGTCTAAAGGTATCGGTCATATGCCTCGGCACCATGACCTTCGGTACCCAGGTAAAAGAGGCGGACGCCATTGGTCTCATCCACTCGGGGATGGATAACGGCATCAATTTTCTGGATACCGCCCCTGTCTATAACAGCTCTCTGGCCGAGGAGATAGTCGGCAAAGCTATCAAGGGCAGCCGCCACGACTATGTGGTTGCCACCAAAGCCGGACCTCCGGCCAAAATCATCCCCGGCGTGCCGCCGGGACCGAATGAGACCGGGCTTTCCCGCAAGTCCATTTTCCGGCAGATAGAGGGCAGCCTCAAGCGCCTCCAGACCGACTACATAGACATTTATTACGTCCATGAGCCGGACCATAACACCCCTCTGGAGGAAACCCTGGACACACTCAATGACCTGGTCCGTCAGGGTAAGGTACGTTACCTTGGCTGCTCCAATTTCGCAGCCTGGCAGACGGCCCAGGCTCTAAGGGTAAGTGAGAGGCGCCGCCTTGCCGGGTTCAACTGCGTCCAGCCGCCCTATAACCTGCTTACACGAGATATTGAGATGGAACTTTTACCTTTCTGCCTTGATGAAGGCCTGGGTGTCTGCGTCTACAATCCCCTGGCGGGAGAGATGCTCACGGGACGTCATGAGTTCGGCAAGCCGCCGGCGGAAGGCCGTTTTACCCTGCCTGTCCTGGGTCCCGGCTATCTCAAGCGCTACTGGTCCGAGACCAATTTCAATGCAGTGGAAAAGCTGAAAGTACTGGCAGCGGAACACAGGGTAACATTGCCCCAGTTCGCCCTGGCCTGGATACTGCATAATCCGGCTATTACCTCCGTGCTGAGCGGTACGATCTCGCAGGTGCAGCTCCAGGAAAATATGGCGTCTGTAGATATCCAGCTTACTACCGAAGAGTTCCATGCCTGTGACGAGGTCTGGAGTATGTTCAAGATACCCAGATATCATTATGCCCATCTCCCCGGCATCCCGCTGAAGTAAGGAATGCAGGAGGTTGATAACCATCATTTATGTATATACCTGTATTTTTTAAAAAACCAGGTTAACTAAATTCAGTCGTGACTGAACCCAATGTAAAGCGAAATTCTGTTTCAGAAAGATACAAAAGGAGGCTATTGAATGTCTTTCAGACCCAAAGAGAACCGTATTTTAAGCGCCATGGCCAGTGGCAGGATACCTGTCGGTATGGAGGTTAATACCGGTAATCCCAGCATCATTGAGATTCTTGGCTATACCGGTTTTGATTTCCTCATGTTCGATATGGAGCACAGCCGCTTCAGTACCGAGACCATGGAGAACTGCATCCGCGCGGCTGATGCCGCCGGTATTACCACCATCGTCAGGATAATGGAGAACAATTCAGCCCTAGCCCGCCAGGCACAGGAAGCCGGCGCTCAGGGAATCGTGGTGCCCCATATCGAAACACCGGCGGATGTCCGCAAACTGATCGATGCGGTACGCTATGGTCCGGAGGGCAAGTGCGGTGTTTGCCCGTCTATCCGTGCCGCCAATTACTCGGGCGCCACCTTTCAGCAGTACATCGAATACTGCAACCGCAACACCATGGTTATCCCCCTGCTGGAGGACGTGGCCGGTTTTGACAATGCCGAGGAGATTTTCTCCATGCTGAAACCCGGCCTGGATGCTATCGGCACCGGGATGGGAGACCTGTCTTATTCACTGGCCAAACCGGGACAGAAGGCCGACCGGCAGCATCCCTTCGTTAAAGAGGCCGCTGCTAAGGTGACCGCCCTTTCGCAGAAAACCGGTGTCCCTATCATGGACATGGCTTTTTCGCCTGAGCATGCCCGTGAAACCGTTAAAAACGGCGCCCGCATTCTCCTGTATTCCATCGACCAGCTCCTGTTTTATTCTCTCTGCCAGGATATTATGCGCAATGTAAAATTTGATTGATATCATTATGTTCTGATGTTTTAATTACCGGCGCAGATCGTGCCGGGTATTTTGCCATTCCTGCCGCAATAAGAGTATTATTACGGTAATGTCCGGGTATAGAACAGATTTTCAGGTAAATGAGCAGGAAATTATCCGATGCTGTCAAAGACCGACCTACTTATACTGGGTATAATCGCCGAGAAACCGATTAATCCCTACGCCATCATCAAGCTGATCAACTACAAAAGCAATAGCATCCGGCGCTATATCCACCCCCAGACCGTCTATGGTGTGGTCAATAGCCTGCACCGCAAGAAGTTGATCTCCGGTAAAAGGATGAAAAACGGCAACATGCCGGAGAGGACGGAGTATTCCATTACCAAAAAGGGCGAGGAGATGATCCGTAAAAGCCTGATCTCCTATCTCAACACGCCCGAGGACAACCTCTCAGAGCTGGTACTCTCGATCCTGCTGTTAGGATTTGTCGATAAAGAAACGGTGATTGAGGCCTTGAAAGAATACCGCCAGAAGATCCGGAACGAGATCGACATCAGCCGCAAACTGTCCACTAGGTCGAAAATTCCGGACGAGTTCTACACCCGCAAGATCGTTGCCAGGCACACCCTGGACATCCTTCTGGTGAACCTAAAAACGGTCAACGAGCTGATTGATAGGGTTGAAGCCGACAACCGCTGGCAGGACTTTCAGGTCCCCTGGTGGAGGAACGAATACCTCCAGGACGGGGAAGCACAGGGAGACTAGAAAGACTCACATTAGGCCATACTTTGCCTCAGGGGCGGGCGGGCATCGAATCCGCTCCGCTGTTAGTTCTCCGGCTGGAATCCGACATCCTCCCAGTTGCTCCAGTCTACCCTGTTCCGCTTGTCAGCGGGTAAGAGCTGGGGGAAAAATTTCTCTGTGTGCTGAAGCTCCTGGTTTACCTCCAGGAAGATAAAGGGACGGACAAGCTTGATCGGTCTCCAGGGAGCGTGGACCACTCCGGCCGGAATATAGACCACGGTGGTTTTGGTGATCAGGTGTTTTTCCATCTCCTCCCCCATCGAGAACTCTATCTCAGCTCCCAGGTCGGTCGGGTCCTGCGGGTTGGTGCCGATGTGGAAAAGCAGCTCAGCCCCTTTGTGGATATGGGGCGGATGGCCTATTTGGAAGGCGTCTGCCGAGACATCTACATCGGGCATAACCCAGTGCAGGAAATAGGCATTGCTGCCCTTGACCACGGTATCATCGAATTTGGCGATAATGTCACCCAGGGGGAACTTCTGCTCGCCGCTGTAGGTTAAAAAATATTTACCGTATTTGCTGTTATCCACTGCATTTCCTCCATTCCCGGAATATTTTATGTAAAACCCATCTTTTTTGGAATATTCCGGTTTATAGTATTAATTAATAGTAATATCTTTTAATACTATTGTCAAACCAGGAAAGCATCCAAATCATTTGCTGAAAATGTACATGGTTACTGGAGAAATGCCGTAACCGGTGAAATTGTGGACTCAGGACCCGGATATTGAAGCCGTATGACGACATCTTTCCGTTGGTATAGCATCGCTGGTAGATTGTGAGGAGATTTTGGTTGAAGCAAAAGGTGAAAACCAGGCAGGTGATTAACCCGGATGGTTTAATTTTTAGAAGCTCAATTATTTGTGTGTATCTTGTCTCCCGCATTCGAAACATTCTTTATCATGTAAAGTAACAACGCCGCCGCATACAGGACACAGTCGGCGTGACCTTTCTGTTTGCAGAAAAGCATCCAGACCCCAAATCGCGCCAAGCGTGGTATGAGGTAATCAGGTAGCCACAGACGTTGAAGGGACAGGCCATGTTGCGTAAATTGATATTTTTGTTTGTAATTGTATTTTTGATTTCGAGTCTTTTAGCGGGAGGATGTTCTAAAAAGGCTGATGACGATGGTAAACCGGGCGGCGAAACCCCGGTAATTACTACTCGCGGCGCATCAGGAACAATTACCACCGGCACTCCTGTAAAAGTCCTGGCGGAGGAAATCACTGATCAAGGCGCCGTATTAGTCGTTGACAAAGCTGGAGACCCGCTGGACGGCTTTGTTCTTGATATACCTACCGGGGCTTATGCCAGGGTACCAGTCAAGATTCCTGAAAACCATTTCGCCATCCAGCCTGAAGTAAAAGACCTGGTCAGTCTATTACAGAGATTTACCGATCTTGAGATGACGTTCAACGGCACCCATACTTTCCGCGTATGGACAAAAGGCCAGGGTGAATCAAGCATAAGCCGGAAGGAGGGGATGAATATCCCATGGGCCGGGGCCAGCGGGCCTATTACTATCAGATGGAACGGGACTTCATTCACGGGAAAATACGTTCACCTTGATCCGGATACGAGAGGGCGCATTGATGAAATCAGCGGGACTGTATTAACTGACGGTACGGTGCTGGAAAAATAATGAAGAGAACCAATCAGAGCTGAAGACTTCATTGCTTAATCAGGACGTCCGGAGCCATGTAACAATGGTCGAACATCATAGAGAATCAATCCGGGACGGTAATAAAGACAGCAGCTTTGATTATGTGTCCACCGGCTGGAATGATTCAGTGAGTCTGCATCTGACATTGAAAAAATAGACCGTTCTTTCTCTCAACTGTTCACCAGGTTAGCTACAAAGTCCCCCTTACCTGATGATCTGGGTATTGTTTATTCCCGGATGCGGCTGCATTCTTATACAACCGCACGGAGAGTATCTTCAATCTATCCTCTTCATCTCCCACACGGTGCCCGTCCGGTTCGGGCAATGGATCCGGTAAACCTCCCGGTCGCTGTCATCCCAGGAAGGAACGCCCAGTGCGACCCTCCAGTTATAAAGTTCCAGGACATGCTTAAGAGCATAGCAAATGTTATGCGGCTCCTGGTAGGGTATCGCATAGACATAAGTGTCGCCTATATTGTGGAAGCACTGCCCGGTCTTTTCTACACATTTGATCTCGATTTTGCCAAGGTTGTCCGTGAACTCCCGGTAATCAGCATCCGTGAAATTTCGCATATCAATGTTGAGATTGGATTTTTTCTGGTTACTTTTTTCCATCAACTCTTCCCTCGCTATAGTCTTTCCCAGGACATAACAATAATACCATCAGATGAATAACTATAAAATAACCAGTACGCATGGCGTAGCGTTTTAAGCTCAGAATAATTCAGTGTTACGAAATGCTATAAGAGCGGACTATGACATGTGACAGACCATAGGATAGCTATTTTACTTTAATCCCATGGCTGGTTTTCCGTCTGTGCCGGCATCGCTGTCTGTATCATCAGGCCCCTGGTTTGCCTGTGTGAAATAATAGCCTGGAGAACCCTCAAATTTCACGTAATATGTACCAGGTAACAGACCGGTAAACTGGTAAAAGCCGTTGCTGTCGGTTTCTGTAGAGTCGATCAGATTATCATCGCTATCAAAAAGTTCGACCTGCACCCCTTCCAGGCCTTCCTCGGATTCATCCTGTTGTCCGTTATTATTGGCATCTATCCAGACATAGTCCTCAATGCCGGCAGGAGCCGGGGGTGCCGGCAAACTGCAAAGTACCCAGCGTACGTTCTGCATATAAACAAATCCGCCAATGAACTGTCCGCAACCCTGGGTATTGGAATGGCTGATTTTGGTATAGTTCCTCTGGCTCGTACTGCTGGCATTTCCTCCGAATTTCGTATCATTTGCAGCATCGCCGATTGTATTCAGGTCCCATAGTGCTATCCCGGATAAAACGGAGTTAGAAAGGTTAAAAACAGTATCAGAACTTCCACTGGAACTGGTGAACTCCTGTTCCGGATGAGCCTTGACGAAAACCACACCTGATTTTTTGGTCCCCAGTCCATCCCTGAATTTCTCACCCAGCATAATACTGGAATTCGTGATCAACATGTTCTGCTGTCCGCGAATGCGGAAAAGGACCAGCTTGTTGCCTGTTCCTTCAATGATCCAGTCTGTTTTGTTGATGTCCCAATCTCCATTGTCCAGGACTTCGATCAGGACCACACCGTCAGAGTTGGTATCCCAGCTATCCGGTACATTATAGATGAATGGGCCAGTCCCCTTAGTCGAGTTTTTATTTGAAATATCACCATATGTCCAGTTTTTTTCTACCGAAAGCACGCGAATATAGCCTCGCCAGTCTCTCCCCCATACACCAATGATTATGATCTGGCAGAATCTCCAATTGATTGGCTCCGATTATTCGATGTCGAAAAATGGAGGCTTTTTTCTTGCCGAGAAAACGGTGTTTATCTTGGAGTACACTTGTAGCTCTAAAAACTCCTGAGATTCATATGCTCGATAGCAGAAACAATCTGGCTATGATCTGGGATATCCGGATACATACAGACTACAGGCGCAACGGAACAGGTACTCTACTATTTCACCATGTTGCTCAATTGTCAAAGTTACAGGGTTGTTCACAATTGAAAATAGAGACATAGAATGAGGATGTTCCTGAATGTAAATTCTACGTTAAGCAGGGGTGTACTCTCGGTGAATTAAGCTTCTACAAATATGTTAGTTCAAAAATGTGGAATAATGAGATTGTAAAAGGGTGTCTTCATGCCGCTGTGCTGTTCACCGGTATAGCGGATAGTCTCAACAGGACACCATTTTAAGATATTTTGGGGTTCAACCAGGAGAGGCCAAATTTTACTGGCTGGCACCGCGATTTTAATTGTTTTTTGAATTTTCATTCCTCATTACTGATTTAATTTTCGTTGATGTTACTTTTCAGCCTCATTTCCTGCGCCTCTCCATGAAGTACGACTCCAGGACCAAAGGTTCTGTCCGCACCTGGGACAATCTATCTTTGCACCATTTCCAGGAATTTGCGCTTTCCCCCTGACCAGCTTCTGACATTTGGCGCAATATATTTTTTTTATTGGCAGTCTTATCAAGAGGCCGCTTTTTTCTTTTGAAGGGGCTTTCATTGCTATATTATTTTTTTCATTTAGAGGTGCTCTCATAACAAATTCTCCTTCGGTATTAGCAGATTTTTTTCTTCCTACCAGGGTTAAATCAGACTAAGAGCTTAACGTTTATTAGAGCCTCTTTGAGCTTGTTTTCTCTTCTTCAGCCTGGCCCTTTTCTGTCATTTGACAAGCATTGAATTTTTTGATTTGTTTTAATTCAGACAGGCGGTATATTTACTATTGTTATCTTGGTGCATTTTCAAGCGGGACCGGTTTTATCTGCCGACTCTGGTTTTCATCTGGCAATTGCTGCAATATACTGGCTTACCTGGACGAGGCTGAAATGGAACCCGAACTGCTTTTCCACATTGGGTGCAGACTACCGGGAACATCTGCCGGCGTGAATTGCAATCCTCGTCTTCATTAGCATGAGTGAAGGCCCGATTATTTCTAGCACGGCGACAAGTAGGACAGTTTATGGGGTCATTGGGGTAACCCTGAGAACTACGGTACTGTTGCTCTTCAACCGTGAAGGTGAAGCTCTTTTTACAATTGTTGCAGTAGAGCAATTTTTCTGTGAAACTCATTTAATGACTCCTAATTGTTAATTATTCAGTCCGGGATCATCCATCGCTTTTATAGTAAAATATAAGATGTATTTGAGGCTGGCAAACTCTAAAGCGAGAATGTATAATTTTCGGGTGAATAGAATAGATAAGGGCCAGATATCTGACCCTTATGATTTTTCAGGTATTATTTGGAACTGGTGTAGCAGTCCCGGCAGTATACCGGTTTATCGCCACGAGGTTGAAAGGGAACTTCGGTCTGCTTGCCGCAGCGACCGCAGGTGGCAGGAAACATCTGGCGTGAGCCTCTATTAGAAATTCTGCCATCGTTACCATAACGCTCAGACCTTCGGACAGAACGACAAGTAGGGCAGCGCTTAGGCTCATTGGTAAAGCCTTTAGTGGCAAAAAATTCCTGCTCTTCAGCAGTAAAGGGGAATGTTTTTCCGCAATCGGAACAAGTGAGGGATTTCTCAGTGTAAGTCATTATTGAATGACCTCCTATTTTTATAACTTGGCTCAATCCCGGGTCATTCAATTCTTTTGTAGACATAATTTACTAAGGAATGGGTATAACCGAAAACTAAACCAGCACCCTTATTATGCGCTAATATATAAATATTTACAAGTAGAGGGAAACGAAGTAAGAAATATTTACTGGCATGATTTCTCGAAACTCACGTTAATATGGCGTAACACATTTACCAGATGGGTCTGAATAGTTAGTTCACTAATCCTTACCGATTTCCTTGTTGTCCTTCCCCCGGGCTGCTAATTCCAGAACCTGAAGTTCCCGCGAGTGAAATTCCTGGCGAAGTAAAACTCAGAGCGTGTTTTTTCTGGAGTAATTTTTTATCAAATTACCGTAATGTTTTGTAGAAGTTTTACCCGTAGTGCCAGACGTTAATAGTCCCGAACTGCCGGTTATTACCGTGATCTTCCACCGCTAGAACCCGCACCTCCACCTCCTGAATCCGTACTTCCTCCGCCGGAACCATCGCCTGAGCTTCCGCCTGACATAGACCCACTGTCTGATGCAGAACTACTGCTTCCCCCGGAGCCAGACCCTTCTCCGCCTGAACCTGAATCGTTTCCGCCTGCCCCGGAATTGCTACTTCCTGAACCCCCACTCCCGGAGCCGGAACTACCACCCGAACCCGAACTACTGGCAGCGCCTCCTGAATCCGTACTTCCTCCGCTGGAACCGCCGCTTGAAGCTGATCCGCCGCCTGAGCCAGACCCTTCTCCGCCTGAACCGCCCCCGGTACTACTGCCGGCATTACCGGCGCCATTGCCGCCTGAATTCCCGCTTCCAGCGCCCTGCTCGCTGCCTCCGGACCCGGCATTTTCGCCTGAAACCTGTTCCCCGCCGGAAGAATTGCCTTCATCTGAGCCGGCTGTATCAGCTTCCGCATTGCTGTCGTTTTCCCCGTTCTTCCCCTGGCCGTTGCCCTGGTTCGAATTGTTCCCGCTCTGCCCGCTGTTATTTTGACCGGCTTTCTCCTGATGCCCGGGGGAATCCGGGCCCTGCTTACCCATTTGACTCCCTTCATCCGGCCCTTCTCCCTTATCAACGGTCCCGGCCCCCCGGCCGTTATTACCATGGTGCTGATATCCATGGCCTGTCTTTTCCTGGATTTTAAGGGCTTTTGCCCGGCTGTTCTCAACCACCTTTTTATACTCTGCGGGTACCTGTTGGGAAAGTCTGTCAAGCCTTTCAATACAACCTGACAGTACCTTGTAGCTCTCACTTTCAATTTCAGTCGTGTATTCATCCATGGACTGAGCATTCAGCAGGATCTGCTCGCCAAGTTGACTGAACTGCTGGTACTGGAGGATAACTTCCTGCATTACCCGGTATTGATGTTTTTCCGCCTTGGCCCCGGCCCTTTTCAGCCTTTGTTCCATGGCTGCCAGGTTGGCCCTGGCCGCCCGCAGAATATCCTGCCGCGACCACTCCTCCAGAATATCGACCTGGCGGCTGGCAGCCAGGGAACCCGCCTCCAGAGCAGGCCCTGAAAGCCCGTCGAAGGTATCCAGGGTCTCATCGCAAAACAACATCTGCTGCCGGATATCCTCCGAGGCCCTTTCAAGCACGATGGCCAGCGATGCCGTATCATCAATTTTATTTATTTCTGTTGCGGCAGCCTCCAGGTTGGCTCCATATCCATTTACAGCCTCACCAGCCCTTTTTTCATCTTTGCCCGCCAGCCTGCGCATCTCTTCAAGACGTCTTTGGGCAAATTGCAGATTCAGGACAGCCTTGTCGGCGCTGTCACCGGCTACCAGCAGCCTGGCGCCTTCAGTTCCCTTCTTTAACGGGTAGAGCACATCCCCCGGCAGGCTGTCCTGGGCGGCATAAGCGGTCCCGCTTCCAGCCATCGCCACCACGATAATGACCGCCAGTACCGTCAGGGCAACCCTGGCCCATGCCATCTGCGGAGGTATCCCAAAGCTGAAGAAATCGGAAAACGACCATGACCTGCTTTGCCTGGTCGCCTGGATCTGCCCCAGCAAACGGGCCCGGGCTGCCTGCTTGCGGCTTTTATCCAGTTTTAAAGCCGGAGGCGACTGGATATTCAGGGCCGTTTTGAGCAGCGGCTCCAGTTCCTGGCGTTTTGAAGGATAACGGTCCAGGCATGAAGACAGGGTGGATTTCCCTGACCTTATCTCTTCTACGCAATCGGTTAATATTTTCTCAATCTTAGCCACTTTTTCGCTCTTCTCCGCCCAGGATATCACGCATCTTTTTCAGTCCTCTGTGCATGATTACCCGGATATTGCCCTCGCTTTTATTCAATGCAGCGGAGATTTCACTGTATTCAAAGCCTTCAATGAAACTCATTATTATTACCTGCTGCTGGTCTCCGGGCAACTGGAGGATCGCCCTCCTGATCTCCTGCTGGGTAAACTCCGCATCCAGCAAGTGCTCCGGGCTTTTACCCCGGTCCTCTATCATGATCTCATTGTCGAGATAGGCATGGTCCTTCTTCGTCCTGTAGTAATCCACCACCAGGTTATGACTGATGGTAAAAAGCCAGCCGAGAAAGGGCGTTCTGGTCTTTTTGTATTTCGGTAACGCCTTCCAGGCCCTGGTGAAAACCTCCTGGGTTAAGTCCTGCGCATCTTCCACGTTGCTTGTCCTGTAATAAACATGCCGGTATATCCGGTCGGCATATATATCATACAAACGTCCGAATGCCACGGTATCGCCGGCCGCAGCACGGTCGACCAGAGACTCCGTTTCAAGCTTTATTCCGGGATCGGCATTCTCTTTATTCAGCAATTGCTCTCTCTGCCCTGTTTAACGAAATACTTACCAAATTGTTACAGACTGCCGGACAAACATCCCCGGCAGGAAAAAATCGAACGGCATTTACTATCATTATAGTTGACAGTTCCCGCCGGTATTTATTATACTACTAATAATGAGAATGAGTCGCAATCGCAGAGACGGATTAAAAAAGACAGACCCTATTCTGACGCCGCAGAGGCAGGCGATACTGGAAGCTATGCGCCGCTCGGGAAACCTGCTGGACGCCAGGGAGTTATATAGACTGGTCAATAGCGAAGGTGAAACAATCAGCCTTGCCACCATATACAGGAGCTTGAATTTTTTCAGGGAGAAGGGCGTTATTGATGAATACAGTCTGGGTAAAGACCGCTGCTGCTACGAGCTTAAACATTCTTCGGAGCATCAGCACCTGAAGTGCAAATGCTGCGGGAGAATATTCGGCTTTGAATGCCCCTCTATTGCGGAGATTGTCAGACAAATACGCGAAGAGAAAGGTTTTATTATCGAAAAAATTGAAATATGTATCCAGGGCACCTGCCTGGAATGCCGTAAAAAACGCGGTGATGAAATATAATCCCATAAAAGATTGTTTACCCGGCTATAAGTAAAATTTTTGAATTTTATCAATAATATATATAAAGGAGAATATAAATGAGCAAAGTAGTTGATGTTACAGATGGGACCTTTGAGACGGAAGTACTGAAGTCTGACGTTCCGGTTGAAATCGATTTCTGGGCGCCATGGTGCAGACCATGCCTTATGGTAATGCCGGTCTACGACAAATTGTCCGAGGAATACGACGGGAAATTCAAGTTCTGCAAGATTAATGTGGACGATAACCCCATTATAGCCCAAAAATATCAGGTCATGAGCATCCCCAACCAGAAATTTTTCCTGGGGGGCAAGCAGGTGGATGAAATTATCGGGGCATCCCCCGAACCAATGATCCGCTTAAAGGTAGACGGGATATTGAAGAAGAAAGCGGGCGGATAGAGCGTACTGCTTCTACAAAGAAAGTATCGTTATTCTATCGTATTGACGGAAGTTGTTGTTCAATTTCAAGTATAAGCGGTCTTCCAGAGGAGAATGAACATGCGAAAAACCAATTTCCTGATCATCGGCGGTGTGGCCGCGGGGATGAGCGCGGCCAGTAAAATCAGGAGCCTTTTGCCGGAAGCTGAGATCCATGTTTTCGAGAAAAGCGGCTATGTCTCCTACGCCGGCTGCGGTATGCCCTATTTTATCGCCGGAATGGTGCCATCCAGCAAAAACCTGGTGACATACGATTCTGACTTTTTCAAGCAAAAAAGAAACATCGATGTCCATCTTCACCATGAGATGACCGGAATATCTCCCACGAACAAGACCGTAGCGGTCAGAGACACTGCCAAACAGGAAGAAAAGAGCTGGTCATACGATCGGCTGTTGATTTCCACCGGAGCCAGACCGGTCCTGCCGCCCATCAAAGGTTCTGAACTCAGGGGGGTATTTTCGCTCCGCCTGCTCGAACAGTGCCTGGATATCGACGATTATGTAAGCAAAAACTCTCCCAAACATGCCCTTATTATCGGGGCCGGCAATATCGGCATGGAAATGGCGCAGGCCTTTTCCGCCAGGGGTATGGAGATCACACTGGTCGAGAAGGCGCCCGCCATTCTGGGATCGATGGATGACGAGATCAATGAAGCGGTAGAGGAAGAACTGAAGAAGAACAGGGTGACATTGATAAAGTCTCAGGCGGCAGTCGAGTTCCAGGGCGATAACTCCGCTGTCAGGCGGGCGGTACTGGAAAACGGTGACAGCCTTACGGCCGATATTGTCCTGATCTCTACCGGCATCAGGCCCAACTCGGAAATAGCCCGCCAGGCCGGCATTGAGCTGGGTCAGGCAGGGGCTATTAAAGTCGACAGCCGCATGCAGACCAGTGTTCAGGATATTTTTGCCGCCGGCGATTGCGCGGAAGCCTATCACCTGTTATATGGAAGAAATGTCTATATGCCCCTGGGTACCACGGCCAACAAACAGGGCCGCGTAGCGGGCAGCAACATGGCGGGAACGGATGCCTTCTTCGCCGGCATCGTGGGCACGGCGGTATTCAAGGTCTACGATCTGGAAGTGGGCAGGACCGGTCTCAGCGAGAAAGACGCCCGGCGCGAGGGAATCGACGTCGTCACCAATACCGTAGAACACCTTTCCAGAGCCCATTATTTCCCGGGTGCCGGCAGGATCAGGGTTAAACTGACAGCCGACCGGAAAACGGGCAAAATAATTGGCGCCCAGATGGTTGGAAAAGAAGGGGTGGCCAAGCGTATCGATGTTTTTGCCGCCGCCATTACCGCCGGTATGACCGCCGCTCAGGTGGAAAACCTTGACCTGGGATATGCCCCTCCCTTTGCCCCGGTGTACGATCCGGTGCTTATCGCCGCCGGAGATCTGAATAAAAAAATACCGGGAACGGCAGCCTGAGGTTTATTGACGATCTTGAATTAGCTGTATTTTCAGCATTGTAAAGCGAAGCCTGGTTGAGCCTGTGACGAGCAATGCCGGCCCTCCTCTCTCACGCCGGAAATCTCCGGCAATATAGATCAGGGCAGGCAGCCCTACCAGACTTCGCTATTTTACGAAAAAGCTCTCAGTCGGTCTTCAGATCGTAGTAGCCCTGGGCCACCTTGTAGCGGCAAATCTGCTGTCCTCCCAGCCAGAGCTGGGTTATTTTGACGTCCCTCAGGCATTTTTCATAGGGGAAGTCCTCGGATATGGCCATCGAGCCCAGCAGCTCCGCCCCCTTGTTGATGATTTCCACCGCCTTATCAGCCGAAAAAACCCTAACGGCCGCGATTTTTGACAGGAACTCCTTCGACCAGCCCGGACCGTAGTATTGACTGTAGATATCCTTGTGGTCGAGCATAAAAGCCATGTTATAAATCCCGGCCTTCATCATATCTATGCCAATAGCCATGTCAGCTATCATTCCCGCCGCTATGCTGTGCTGTCTCACCGGCTTAAACCCGCCCATGCGGGACCCCGTGTACTCCAGCACGATCTCAAAGGCCCGTTCCGCGATACCCAGCGCCTGTAATGCTCCCAGCCATCCCGCAGTACCCGTCAGCATGTTGCAGAGATTGGCGTCCATACCCGGTCCGGCCATGCGGTATTCCCTCGGAACCCTGACGTTGTCGTAATACACGGCGCCGTTGATGGTGGTCCTGAATAACATCTTTTTTTCAGGTTTGCCGAATGATAGTCCCGGCGCATCCCTGGGCACCATGATCATGGCGATCCCGTCATCGCCCAGAGCGGGATCGGTATTGCAGAAAGTGATATAGACCTCGGCGATTCCGGCATGGGTCGGCCACATCTTGCTGCCATTGATGACCCATTCGTCCCCTTCCAGCCTGGCCGTGGTTTTTATGCCTGCGCCGTGCATCAGGGGATTCTCCGTATCAGCCCCTCCGCCCGCATCCGTCATAGACAGGCAGGTATAGGCAAGTTTACCCTTACAAAAGAGAGGAGCAAACCTCTCCAGCACGGCTTTATTCCCCACTGCTTCTGCCGGACCTGTCCCTGACATGTTGGCGCCTACCGAAAGGGCAATCCCGGCATCGCCTCTGGACAGCTCTTCGGTGATGATAGCCGAGTTGGTCATGGAGTGATTGCCGCCGCCTCCATATTTAACCGGGTACGCCATTGATTGTATCCCCATTTCTACCAGCTTTTGATGCACCTGCTCAACCAGGCTGTAATCGGATTCCAGTTCCTTCGCTATGGGGATTATTTCCTTTTTGGTAAACGATCTTATTGTCTGCCTGAGCTGGCGGTTTTCCTCTGTAAAAAGGTGTTCCAGTAACACAATCCGCTCCTTTACAGTGTCTTAATGGATACCCTGTGACTGCCCGGCTTTTATTAGAAAAACCATGGCCGGGATGCCCGCCGCTGACGGCTATGGATAAAGCTCTTCTCCGGACAGCATTGTCAGGTCTTTTGCCATGGGGCCGAATTTCTTTAAAAAGGCCTGGTATTCCGGCAGTGCCGGTGCCTTCTGGTCGAACTCTTCCTGGCTGGTAAGGTCCAGGATACCGATGTATTTATAGGGGATGTTTCCGCTGGCTGATCCGGTGATTTTTATCAACTGGTAGCTTTTGACCCCCGGAAGGCTGTTGCACAAGGGGCCCTTGTCGGTTTTAACATAGTTCTTGAACTCTTCATCGGTGGTAGTGTCCGCCAGGTTGTAGAGAATGATACGCTTCGGCATTTCTTTACTCCTTTTTTAATTATTTTGAGCTCGCTTTTGCGGTATACGCCCATTATAGCATATTGGTTTTACTAATAAGACTATACACGTCGTGTCCAATATTTGCCGGTGAGAAAGGTCAGTATAGCTCAATCTCTATACACCAGCTTTCGGGCCGCTTTGCGGGCAGCGATTTCCGACAGCTCTTCCTGTGTACCCCAGTGCAGTGCCCCCGAAGGACAGTTCTCCACGCAGAAAGGCCCCTTTCCCGTTTCAATGCGGTCAAGGCACATATCGCATTTTTGCATGATACCGTCCTCATCGAATTGGGGCGCCCCGAAAGGACAGGCCTCAAGGCAGGCGCGGCAGCCGATACATTTGGAGCGGTCGACCGTCACTATACCGTCCTCTATCCTTTTACTTATTGCCCCGGCAGGACAGGCCGGGATGCAGGGAGCCTTGGCGCAGTGCCGGCATGAAAGAGAGAGGAAGGTACGTTTTACATCCGGGAAGTTCCCCGTAGCTACCTCTAAGACCCTTCTCCATTTCATGCTCTTCGCCTTGATTCCATGCACTTGCTTGCAGGCAATTTCGCAGGACCAGCACTTCAAACATCTTTCAGATTCAAACAAGAAACCGTACTGCTTTTTCACAGCCTATTCCCCCTCAATCCTGCTGATTTTGACCAGTGTCTGCTTGGGCATCTGCGAATGGAACCTGTCAAAAAGGCTTTCATCGGTATTATACAGATTATTCACCTCACTGCCGCCGTCGAAAACCGGATACCCCGGCAGCCCCAGTTCCTGGCAGGGCTGACACCATCCCCGCCTGGTCATCAACACCTCAGGTGAAATTCCGGGGAAATATTCCGCTTTAAAGCGGCACCAGCCGTATAGAGATTCTACCTTCACCCAGTCTCCGTCGGCTATCCCGTATTTTTGGGCGGTAGCCGGATTGATGCGCAGCCAGGGATAGGGTTCGAGCTCGCGCAGATAAGGCGCATCATTCAAATAGCTGTGATGTGAGAGGCGGTAGGCATGTACGTCGCTGATTATCAGCGGATATTCCTCCGTCAGGCGGGGAGTCTCCGCTATTCCCTCGGGCGGTCCCTGGTAAACGGGGAAATAGGGCAAAGTACCTGATCCCGTCAGGTCATCCTTTCCGCCGATCAACTCGTTACAGCACTGGACCTTGCCGTGCGGCAGTCTCTTAAAGAGCCTGTCGTATCGCCGGTATTCCGCTGAAGCCGGCGGAGCGTTCCTCTCCACAAAGATACCCCGGGGACTGCTGCGCAGTTCTTCAAGTGAGATGCCCGAAGGCTCAAGCTGCTCTCTCAGACAGGCGTCCATATCCCCGTTCCAGAAATCGGCCCCATATCCCATTTTTACGGCCAGGTCCAGGTAAAACTGCCAGTCCGAGCGGCACTCTCCCGGTGGCTCAACAACCTTGTTATAGATTCCTATCCAGGTACCCTCGGCCATATTTTTCACTTCTATCTGATGGCTGTGCTCGTAATCGGTGCAGGCTGGCAGGACAATATCCGCATAATCGATGTGGGGAGCACGGTGAACATCCATGGTAAAGAAAAAATCCACCTTTTTCAATGCTTCAGCCACCTTTTTAGGATTGCGGGTAGCGGAAAGAGGGTTGGTGCAGGAAGCCTGGAGCACCCTGATGGGATATGGCTTCCCGGTTATAATGCTCATCAGGCCGCCGTAATAAGTCCCGGTGGGGCCGCCATCCCAGTGAACTGCCTTCTGGAACCAGACAGGGGTTTCGGGCGCCACCAGCTTTTCAACGAATCCCGGGGGCGCCTTTTCACCCAGGGAGGGGATACGATTGATCCTGATCAGGCCGGGACCAACAGGGGGCGGACCGGAATAGTATCCTCCCGGAATATCCAGGTTGCCGGTAATGGCGGAAATCAGGGAGGTAGCCATGATGGTGGATGTGCCGTCCGTGGTCTGGTCGCCGATGCCGTTGCCGGTCTTGATGAAAACAGGCTTGATGGCGCCTATCATGCGGGCTGCCTGCCGGATCCGGTCAACAGGCAACCCCGTGATACCGGCAGCCCATTCCGGAGAGTAGTGCCGAACGTAGTCAGCCAGCTTATCGAAGCCATGGCACCATTCGGCTACAAAATCGAAATCATACAGCTTCTCTCCGATGATAACATTCAGGAATGAAAGAGCCAGCGCACAGTCTGTACCCGGACGGACTGGCAGCCAGAGGTCCGCCTTGCTGGCCAGGGGGTCCATCATCGGACGGATATCAATCAGTTTGGCGCCTTTTTCCAGGGCATTCAAGATAGAAAAGGTCACTCCCTGATTGGGTCCCGAATTCTCCGGATTGGCGCCCCAGTTTACTATCAATTTCGACTTCTCGAAGTCATCGGTGGACCAGCTATTGAAGCCGATGGTGATCAGGGCTGCCGCCATGCGGGGAGTGGCGCATATGCCGCTGTGCAGGTAGTTGGGGCTGCCGTGTACGTTCAGGAAACGCCGGCCGAGGGTGCCCAGCACAGGCCAGAACTCGGGCGACAGCACACCGTATGATTCCGGGCCATACCTGTCCCTGGTCTCCTTCAGTTTGGCGGCGATGGTCTCAAGGGCTTCGTCCCAGGTTATACGCTGGAATTTACCCTCGCCCCTCTCACCCGCCCGCTTCAGCGGGAACAGCAGCCTGTCGGGCGAATAGACCACCTGCGGGCCGGTATGCCCCTTGGCGCACAGCGAGGCAGAACCCCTTCTGCCATTATTACAGGCATCCGGATTGCCCTCCACCCCGATAAAGCGTCCGTTTTTAACGCGGCAAAGTACCGCGCAGCGGGGTTTGGCTGCTCCGCACCCGTGACAGAAGGTGGGTATTATTTTCTCAACCGCCTCCGCACCGGCGGTGGTTGCCCCGGTCTTTTCCATACTTCTTCCTCCTTACCCGATAGCCGGTTTTCAATTACAACTCACGGTTGAGCCTGGAACCGTAAGACTCCGCTCATCTCCTCTTCCCGAGGAGTCCGCCCGGTGTACCGCCTGCAAGGGGATATCCGGGCTTAACCGATAGTACATTTATATAGCTACGAAAATACACGCAAAAACCGATATTCATTCAAACAGATTGAACAGCGCCCATGAAGGAGACAGCTATACCTTCTGGCATTTTTCGCAATAATAAACAGTACCGCCCATGTAGGCCTCTTTTCTGATCGTGGCGCCGCAAACAGGACAGGGTTTATTTACGGTGTTTTTACTCAATATGGTCCTGTAGCCTCCGCACCGGCCGAACAGGTCCGATTCGGTATCCCTGCCACCCTGCTCCGCCATCCTGGCCAGTGTCGTCTTGACAGCCTGAAAAAGCGCCTGCTTTTCTTCCTCTGAAAGCGGTGCTGCCTTCTTTTTTGGATGCAGGCGGGCGTTGAACAATATATCCTGCAATACGCCGTTGCCCAGTCCCGGTATTCTCTGTTCGGTAGCCAGCAGGGCCTTCAGGCTTAATTTCGGCGCTTCGGGCAGGGCTATAATGCCCTCGAAGTAGCTCTCATCGAACTGCGGGCTGAGGGGTGACGGCTTTTCCCCGGCCACCAGGTAATAGGGATTATCCAGCGTGCCTTTTAAAAAGCCGCCTATGCCGCCGTACATCTGCACCGAGGCGCTCAAGGCTGAACCATCTTCGAACTCAATTAAAAGCTGGTGTTTGGCGGGGCGCGCTTCACCGGCGGCATGAAAACGGATATTGGCGCCTTCTCCCATCAAAATTCTGGCCTCACCGACCTCGATTTCAACCAGGCCGCCTGTCGCGGCGGCTTTGCCCACGGTCCCGCCGTTAAGAATCCGGGCATATTCGGATCGTTCACCATAATACCAGGCCAGCTTGTGCGGAGTATATCCCGCGGTTACCGCGGCTATGCATTTTCCCGAGATAGTCGCATTGAGCTGACCGGCCATATTCACAGCTTCAGGCAGTTCAAGCATTTCAACTCCTCCTCCGGAAATTATTCCCCTTTGCGAAGAACCTCCGGTGAACACTATTATACAGGTTAATCGCTTGAGATTGAAGTGAGAAAAAGCGGAATAGACCATCTCACCTGAAGTAAAGACAGTAAACCAGTCCCAGGTGAATCAGGGTGCTGACTGCCAGGACAAACACAAAAAAGCCCTTTTGGGTCTTATGCCGGAATACCGAGCGCCCGGCCCAGCCACCGGGGAATCCCCCCAGTAACGCCAGCCAGTGCAGAACAGCCTCGGGTACCCGCCGGCCGCCCGCTCTGGCCCGGTTTTTATCGAACCCGTACAAAAGAAAGGTAATAACACTGGCTGCCGCCAGCCATATCCAGTAAAGATAATTTCCCATGCCTGGTCCTTATTATGCTGATAAGTCTGTGCGATGCCGGAGTGTACTAATAATGCGCCCCACGATATGTTGTACTGCTCAGGATATTTAATTTATGCCCCGAAGAAAACTAACGATGGCTGGCTGTATTTTAGTAAAATCCTTCTCCCGTCTTCCTTTTTCCAAGGAAGATGCCCGTCTCTCTCATCCTGACCTTCTCCCTCGATGGGAGAAGGTCAGGATGAGAGTGATCCAAATTATGCCCCCTTATTATTCCTGAACCTGTTCAGGCCCTCTCCCACAAGGGGCGAGGAAAGTAGGGAGGCGTACGATAACGCCCCCTAGCCGATTATTATATCGTAAAGTGTCATTTAATAAAAAAGCGGGCAATCGCCTTCCACCTGTGGTACCATAATAACTATGCCGGATAATCAAAGACCAGATTCCACCGTCGCTGAAACCATCGCCCGGGCGATCGAGAGCGCCGGGGTAAAGGTGGTCACATACGTCCCCGGTACGGGCGGAAATGAGGTCTTCGACTGCTTCAACAGCCTGGGCCTTCAGCCCTTCCCGGTCTCCTTACATGAAGAGGCGGCCTATACCCTGGCCCACGGTGCGGCATTAACGGGAACAAGGTCCGCCTGCCTGTTCAAGTCCCACGGCCTGGTCAAAGCCGGGAACAGCGTTTCGGACTCACTCTATTGCGGCACAACGGCCGGTCTGGTAGTACTGATTTTTGAAGACAGCACCGGGAATCATTCGGACAGCATCCTGGACATCCGCTCCTTCCTGGAGGGCATCGGACTGCCCTACCAGGTTGCACGGGCAGACCGTCTGTCCGGGCAGTTGCTCCGGGCCTTCGAGCAGTCGGAAAGAGACAGCCTGCCGCAGGCCCTGGTGGTTGAATCCGGCGACATCTCCAACCTGGTTCCGGCAATCGATCAGCCGGTCCCTGCCGCCGCACTTCCGCAGTACCAGCGCGATATCACCCTGCATGTACTCTGCCCCTTCTTCGCCGGTTACCAGCACCAGGTTCTCCAGAGCAAAAAGGCGGGAACTGATTGGAGGCAGATTCCCCGGCCGGTCCTGCCCAGTCTTCCCGGCTCGGTGCCCGTTAAATGGCGGATGCTGGTCGACTGCTATACCGGACTGTTCAGAGTATTTCAATCGATCAGGGGCAGCGTCGTCACCGGCGATACCGGGGTCTCAACACTCTTCGCCTGTGAACCCTTCAACTGTGTAGATATCAGCACCTATTACGGGGGCAGCATACCCCTGGCCGCCGGAGCCTTCCTGGGAGGCTGCCGCGACGCCTGGGCGGTTACCGGCGACTTCGCCTTTATCGCCGCCGGCCATCTGGGACTGCTGGAGGCCCGGCAAAGAGGCATACCCCTCAAGGTACTGATACTCAACAACGGCAAGGCCGAGACCACCGGCGGACAGCCGCTCCCGGCCGGCACACTGGAAACCGTCCTGAGCGGATACAACCGTTATGTCAAATACATCCACAACCCTGATAACGGTACGGAGACAGAACAGGTGCTCCGGCTGGCCCGGGAATCTTCCGAACTCTGCATCGTAGTGGCCGACTACCGGAAAGGCTAAAAGGTTTTTCTCTTCACATCGATTCCCGCGAAGTGCCCTCCCTACTGCCTGATTTAGCTCGTGACAACAACCATGACCTGTCATTGTGAATGAGCCCGCAGGGCGAGTGTAGCAATCTCTATCAGTGTACAGCGATAAAA
>JAFGOB010000102.1 GCA_016926695.1 Dehalococcoidales bacterium
CGCTCGCGATATATAATAATTGTCGATTTAGCGATAGAAAAAGCGATCGTTCCGCTTAATTCAGTCAGGTGGCGATATTCTGGAGGCCAAACCCCAGGTATTATGAAAGAGCGCGCCGAAGCCGCAGGAGCCAGGCTGGAAACAGAAAGCGAAAAGGGCGCGGCACCGCGATAACGGTTACGTGAACCAAAAAATCCGGGAAGGAGGCATAGCGGGATACCACGAAACTATACGTATTAAGGCCATAGCTGACCATGCTTTGATGTACTGAGGTCTTTCAGAGTGCCGCCTGACTGTGATTACCTTTGGTCGGTCCGGTAGGCCGCCTCCGCGGTCTTGAAATACAGGCTGGTCACCCGACCAGGAAAAATACTCGACTTAATCCCTGCCTTTAACTCCCCCGGTGACGGATAACTCAGGGAGCGTGTTCTTTTATACTGGGTATATGAAATTGAAAAATTAACCGTGAAGCAGACAGAGAATGAAAGTAGTAACTGCTCAGGAGGCAAGCAATGTCACAGGCACAGACAGTATATCCGGTTTATGTTAGAGGCGAACTTACCGAACCACCCTCCCGCGGATGGTGGCTCCTCAAGTGGCTGCTGGGGATTCCCCACTACATTATCCTGGCATTTTTATGGGTAGCCTTCCTGATCGTGAGTATCATCGCCTTTTTCGCCATCCTGTTCACCGGGAAATACCCGAAGGGTCTCTTTGAGTTCAACACGGGGGTTTTACGCTGGACCTGGCGGGTAAGCTTTTACAGCTACGGGGCGCTCGGAACGGACAAATATCCCCCCTTCAGCCTCGATTCCGATGACAGCTACCCGGCTGACCTGCAAATCGAATACCCTGAGAGACTGTCCCGGGGACTGGTACTGATAAAGTGGTGGCTGCTGGCCATTCCCCATTATGTTATCGTAGCCATCTTCCAGGGCAATGGAGAAAAAGGCGCCGGCGGTCTTGTTTTCATTTTAGCCATTATCGCAGCAATAGTCCTGTTATTTACCGGAAAATACCCCGAGTCGATTTTCAAACTCGTCGTGGGTATGAACCGCTGGACCTGTCGCGTGTCTGCCTACGCCTCCCTGATGACGGACCGGTATCCGCCTTTCCGCCTCTGGGATGATTGAACACTAAACTCCCCGGGAACCGCTGAGGCGAGTTGAGGGCGTTAGCTTCATCTCAGATTTGGAGCAACGGGAATGACCTTATAACAGCAGGCAAGTGGAGGCTGATTGTTTCAACTATAGCCTGCTGCTGTATAGCCGGCATAACCAAACCACAGTTTTTCCGTTGTATAATAAGAGACTGATCGAACGGGAGTCAATAAATGCACACGATGAAGCTGGCTTGCATCTCCGTAATACTTATCATTGTGGCTCTCGGCGCCATGGCCTGCACCCCGCCATCGGCTGAGCCTGAGGCTGAAAGCCGTGGTATTGCCGAAGAATTTGTTAAAAATGAAGCCACTTTCCAGTTCGACGGTATACTGGAAACCCTTCAGGTGACAAGTACGGATCCAGAGGGTGAAGGCTGGAAGTTCACTATCGAGTTTGACAGCCGGCATGCCGGCTATGGGGAACGGAGCGGACAGGCGCTGGCCGAGGTAATAACACACCATACAGCCGAAATTGCCGTCCGGGACAGTCTGGTGACGGAGGCGATTATGGACGGGCAATGGAACATGATAGATCAGCGTATTGATGTGGAAATAAGGCCGGCGCCGATCGACGAAGTAAAGGTCAATATTCTAAAGTCCAATCCACCACAGATAGGCGTGTATATCAAAGGCGGACTCCCGGACGGCTGCACCACCTTTCACGGTCTGGAAATCGCACGGGAAGAAAGCACCATCAACATCAAGGTGACCATTCAACGCCCCAGGGGAGTTGAATGTCCGGCGATTTACACCACCTTTGAGAAAGACGTCAACCTGGGCAGCGACTTCATTTTCGGCACGACCTATACTCTGAACGTAAATGATTATACAACCACATTCGAAGGCACCTTGATGGAAAGAGAAGGCTTTACCATTTATCTGACCGGGGAAGATATTCCTCCGGACAAAATGGAAATGCAAAGCCATGTCAACCTGGCCGGCCAGCCTGTCATATCGATACAGGATATCATCGCCTACAATGCCCGGACTCACGAGATAAGTCTTACTGACGAGGCCTTTGAACGTATTGACGGATTGTCAGTACCGGTCAGAGGAAAGTCATTCGTGGTCTGCGTTGACAGGTCCCCCGTTTACTGGGGGGCTTTCTGGACGCCGGTTTCTTCCATGTCATTCGATGGAGTCACCATCTGGAAACCGCTGGGTACCCAGGAAACGAAAACAATAGCCATTACTCTGGGTTATCCCGGCTCCTCCTTTTATGGAGGCGATGACCCCAGAAACGATCCGGCAGTGTTGCAATCTCTGGAGCAGGCAGGGAAGCTGGTCAACGGACCGTCAGTTGCATCCGTGGAAGAGCTGCCCCGCTCTTTTAAAGGATACGAGCTTTACTCATGGGCAGAAGACAGTCAATGGTACTTTACCTTAATTACAGGTACCAATCGCTCCAAAACAGCCCAGGAAATCGTTTCCGGAGAAGACTCTATCTCCGAAAACGGGTGGGTAAAAATCCATGCGGCGGATGTGGATTCGATCATAAATGTCCTCAGCCGCCTGCCTAAAGGTGAGTTCGTCTTCTGGTGCGATGAGCTGCATATAGGGGACCCGGAGGTGGATTTCCAATTGCCGCCCGAAGATATTGTGGATCAGATCAGGCAACAGGCCGATCAGTCCGGCCTGGATTTCACCATTTCAGCACAATCCCCGCCACAACAGTTTAAACAAACAGGGTTGCCGTAAGCTCCCAGCCCCTTCACAGGATAACGGTTCAGATGCCCCCGCAGCTATTCCACCTTGCGGCCGGCGATATAACCGGGAGCGATAAAGTGGCCTATCCTGTTCATGGATGTATCCGGGCTTGCTTCACAGACCCGCTTCAGATTTAGCAGCAATTCCCCGGCTTTGGTCTCGCCCCAGAACCACTCCTGGAGTTTTTGGCTAGAGACCCCTCCCCGGCCTGGCTGGGCGGTAATCGCTTCAATATAGTAGGCTTTCAGGTCCTCAACCGCGAACTTGACTGTTACGGGCATTTCGATGTCTTTGCGGGGGTTTTCCGGCTTCCTGTCCTTTACTACAGCGTAAATAAACCCACCCAGGGCTTCAAGCCCAATATCGCTGAGACCTACCGTGGTGCGCTTCCGTTGAGAGAGGGCCATGTCATACCATGGACGAAGTGCTGCTATTTCGCGGCGCAGGGCTGCTTCCTCATCATCGGTTTCCGCTGTTTCGGCCTTGTTCACAGAATAATACACCGGGCAGGCCAGAACTACCGGTTCGCCGGACGATTCCGGTTCATCATCAGGGAAATCCACCAGCAAAGGACCGGCAGGGGCTTCGAGCAGCTTCAAAAGGTCCATCAGCACCCGCCTTTGAAAGGCGGCATTGTTGGGCGGTCCCAGCGGACGTCCCATTTCAAACGGGACCCACAACGCCCGGGGCGGCTTGATAATTTCCGTGTGCGGACGGACCAGACTTATACCTGCCGTAGGCAAACCCTCCTGTTCCAGGAAATGCGATAATACGCCGACGGCGCCTGTGCAGCCCGGTCAGACCGGAAAGAGCAGTACGGCATTGACGTTGTCCTGCTTGAGCAGACGGGCAATTTGCCGTACAGGCTCAGGCTTATCCGCCTGGGCCTGAATGCTGGAATAAGAATAGTGAAAAGCCGCCAGACTTCCGATTATGCCTTCCTGTTCCATTTCCCGAAGCCTGTCAAGAGGAAACACAACATTCCAGTCCTGCTGAAATCCGGTGCGGTCGAAACTGGTGGCCATATGCGACATCACCAGATCGTTGGGCTGGACATCACCCGGAATAACGCGATAATAATCATCCGGGTCCATGGTGAAAGGCCGGTCATGACGACCATGCAGGCCCGCCGTAGTAATGACGGCTACCCGCCTTTTTTCCAGGGGAGGCCCGCTTACCCAGGGATGGTCTTTGAACGACGGACACTTAAAGCTTAACAGCCTTTTTCTTTCTTCTTCGCTTACATCTTCCAGGCGCATCTTTTCACTCTCAACTATTTATTATTTGCCGGACTCAGGCATTAATCCCTACCTTGGCCGCCACTTCATTCGGGTCGATTGCTTCCTTGATCTTCTTCCACCAGAGATGGTAGTTGGAGAGGGCAGTGCCGATTTCATCGGTCGTATCCAGAGAGGCGCCCATCGTTACGGCGAAATAGTTTTCCCTGAAAGCCCTGTCCATTTGTTCTTTCTGCCAGGTCAGCACGGCTTCTTTGGCTTCAGCGTTGGTGGGATCGTACTTGCAGAATATTTCCGTCTTGCCCAGGTGTCCCTGTTCGACTCCCCAGCCGAAGAATGCCCCGCCGTCATCCACGATATAGCCTTTTTCTATCAAAGGCTTCTTGGCTTCACCAGCCCCTACAGCCCACCTTATAGTCAGGTCCCTCTGTCCCATCACCGGAATAGAGTTAAAGGCCCCTCCGGGGCGGAAGGTCTCTCTTATCGAGGCGCTTATCCGCACGCACTGGCACAGCAGAATTCCTTCAGTTTCAGGGTCTTCCACCGCACTCAGGGACTTCCCGTCATTATCATTGATGATTTTGGCCAGCACCTTCTTTTTAAACTCAAAGTCCTCCCTGCTACTGCCGGCTACTATTATAAAAAAGCCGGGGCCTTTCACCTCCCGGTTGATCTTTTTGAAAAATTGCGCCTCTTCTTCGTTGCTGGCGGTAATATTGGCAGCGACCATGGCCGCATTAAATCCCATCAGCTCGAAGGCTATTTCGTTTTCTCCAATTTTGATCTCCGCCTGCCACATTTTTTCTACCGACGGGAAGCTGTAGTAACGCGCCATCATGTTTGCCGGCATACCACTGAGGCTGTAATGCGGAGATATGCCGGTTAACGGAAAGCCCGGGGGGCCGGGCCAGTGATAAAGCTTCAAGGCGGCCCTGGTAAATACTCCCGGTGTTACCCCGGGCGGCACAGCCGAGCTGATCAGGCTTCTGAGAGAGGGCCCCGGTCCGTCCCCGCAGAACCACTGGTCAGTAGAACCCGTTGAACCCAGCCGGACCAGGTCGCCCTCTGGAGTCACCCATTCAATAGCCAGTTGGTTGCGGTCGTCCCCGCTGGTAGTCTGGTCCAGGTGCCCGTGACCTCTGAGCATAGCCGAGCAGTTAGCCCCCGACCCCTTGATATTACAGATCAAACCCCTCTTCATAAGCTCAGCGTGAAGCTCTCCCGTAACTACATACGGCTCCACCACGGCATACATATTTTTCTCATTGATCTCGATGATCCTGTTCATACGCCGTAAGTCCAGGTAGATGATGTCATCGGGGAAAAGCCCGGTCCAATCGGTGGAGGCAGAGGCAAACTGCAGCCTGTATTTATTGCACAGCTTCACCAGCATCTGTATTTCATCTCTATTACCCGGGAGGACTACCGCGGCAAAATTATTGGAGTGATAGGCAGGCATAATCGCCGGGTCGTCAGAGATATTCTCCGCTCCCACCACGTCTTCAAAGGCCTGGTATATGTCTCTGCTTAATGCCATGATCGCTTCTCCCCTTTTTGTTTTTTTCGGTAGTCCGCCAACAGGAAAAACACGACGCGCCTGAACTTCAACTTTATAGTGCAGGTTCGATATTCGCTTACTGCTCGCTGAGTCGTTATTATATTGCACCGCCAGCCTGAAGTCAACCCGACGTGCTTATACAAATTATCATTCAGATATTGATAATCTGAATACTTTTGAATACTATTGTCAATGGAGGTTAGAGTATGGCCAAAACAGTTGCTGTCAGATTGGATGATACGACCTACAACAAAATAAAAAACGCTGCTGATTCAGAGAGAAGGACCATTTCCAATTTTATAGAGTTCGCTACCCTGTCCTATGTTGATAACAGCCGTTTCGTGGCGGATGAAGAGATGGAGTATATTCTTCAGGACAGGGACCTGATAAATAACCTGAACCAATCTATTAAAGACATCAAGGAAGGGAAATATCGCATCGTCGAGTAAGTTCCGTATAGCTGAGACGCTGACTTTTCATAAAATAATCGAGCCGAGTATCTATAAGCGGCATTATTCCAGAGTCAGGGAGATTATATATCCCGCTTTACGTATCAACCACTTCTTCGGGCCGAATACAAAACGCCTCAAGGGAGAGTTGAGTTCCATTTACAGGTATCGAATCGGTAACTACCGACTGTTCTATACTGTCAGCCCGGAGAAGAGAATAATATTCATTCTGGATATCGCAAACAGAAAAGACACCTATCGCTGATAATAGAGTGTATCGAGCATTCTGAGAGGTGGACACCACCAGTGCGATGATGGTTAAAATGGATGTAATACCGGTTCTGTCAAGAGCCGGTTAAAGCCGTAAACAAACTACATCAGCAGACGAATTTGACCTGTCCCGTTATTTACATGCCTGCTCTCAAAGGTATCCCGGCTGTTCTTATCCTCTGCCCAGGTAGAGCTGCTCCCTGGGTAACTGGATAAGTTCAAGGATATTTACATCCGGTGGCTGACAGGCCATGTATACCGTCGTGGCGGCTATCTGTTCATAGGACATCATCGGCTGCGGATGATCGCTGGCGGCATTTTTGGCCAGGTCCCCGGTCACGCCGGGATGAAGACAACCGCAAGTGATGCCGTACTCCCTCCCTTCCAGCGCCGTGGTGTGGGTCAGTCCCACCAACCCGAATTTGGCGCTGTTATAGGGAGCGGTGTTGGGGCGTACGCGCTGGGCTGATATACTGCCGATATTTATGATACGCCCGCCTCCCTGTTTTCTCATGATGCGGAAGGCCTCCCGGGTGCAGATGAACGGCGCCCTCAACTCTACATTTATCACCCAGTCCCATATCTCAGTTGACATCTGCTCAATCGGCTGGTTGAGAAAAACACCTGCGTTGTTGACCAGTATATCCAGTCTTCCATAAAGTTCCATGGTCCGGGAGAACATTTTTACTATCTGATCCTCGCTGGTTACATCGGTCGGCACCGCTTCTGCGGTGTTACCGGTCTCAACGATTTGCGCCCGTGTTTTATTCAGGTCATCAACACAGCGGGCTGCCAGCACTACCTTCGCTCCCTCCTGCGCGAGGGCGACGGATATGGCCTTGCCAATACCCCGGCTGGCGCCGGTTACTACGGCTACCTTGCCATCAAGCTGTTTCACAATCTACCTCCTGAGTACGATAAAATGAATTCGGCTGTTCTACTTTTCGAAGAATAACGGGCATTACCAGTCCGGCGGGCCCACCTGTTTCTGCTTATCATAGATATCGTTATAGATCACGGAGCCGAAAGTCATAACGATATCCCAGCGTTTCTGATTACGCGGCTCGTCAGGGACGGCACGCATTATAGCCTCATTGCGTGCATTGAAGCCGGCCTTCCATTCCGGATGGGTAATGATGAACAGGTCGTTGTTCCTGATGCCCCGTACCACACGCTCGCCGGTCTCTTCCGGAGTCATGAAAGCCTCTTTACCCAGAGGCGTCCGCCGTTTCGATGCGGGAGGCGGAGGAGGCCAGGGTTCCCCTTCATTCCTGAGATGGGGCGGCCGGTTGGCAATGGTAGACTCGTTAAGATTGGTATCGGTCAGTCCCGGAATGAGCACCGAGACCCCGATCCCCTTGTCCTGAAGGTCGGTGGCGATGGTCTCCATCATGCCAGCCACGGCGTACTTGGCCGTGCAGTAGATGATATGACCTCCCATGGCGGACAGCCCCCCGGTAGAAGAAGTGGAAACTATGTGTCCTCCCTCTCCGTGCTTCAAAATACGCGGTAGGATCGTCACAATGCCGTTGATGACTCCGCCAAGGTTAACGCTGAGGCCGAAATCCCAGTCTTTATAGGTCAGGTCCTGCACCAGTCCCGGGCAGGATACTCCGGCATTATTCACCAGCACGTGTATTTTCTCGAATACGGACTCAGCTTCATCAGCGGCCCTGGCATAGGCCGCCCTGTCGGTGACATCAAGTCTGATGGGATGGACGGGCTGTTCCGTTTTCCTGAAATAAGCCATGGCTTCATCCAGGGCATCCTGCCGTGAATCGGCGATAACCACCTTCATACCGTATTTCACGCACGCCATGGCAATACCCAGGCCGATGCCGCTGGCACCGCCGGTGATAAAAGCCACTTTCCCACTGATGTTCTCCACTGCTTTCCCTCTTTATTAGTTTTTTTCGACCAGTAAATCAGTCATAATCGACCTGGGCATCCGGAAGTCCGCACGATCCGTCCTCGCATTCAGAGCCGGACTTTTTCGCTCGCCATCTGTCCACAGAGGCGCTGGCGCCGTAGCTGTAGTCCGCGGTCTTCCATAAGGGACTTGTCTCTCCTCCCACCACCACGATATTGATATTCTCCGGAATATGATAATGTGCTATCAGCTCATCATCCGGGAGCTTTTTCCATGTAGCATAGGGCTCAACCCCCTTGTATGCCTGGGAGGCAACCAGCATGTCTATATAGTCCGT
Source organism: Dehalococcoidales bacterium (assembly GCA_016926695.1). Next base: position 8,592 of record JAFGOB010000102.1, read on the forward strand.
GCCCCAGTACCGTCCCGCGGGAATCATGGCATTCTGAGATATCCAGCGGCTGAAGTCCTGCTTGGTATCGAAACCCTCGTTTTCCTTGAGGTTCCTGGCCACCAGCGGGTCCATGATGATCACGGCATTGGAAAACAGTGCCGGGATTACGCTGAGCTGGAGACTTATTTCCTCTCCCACCGACCTGTGAGCGGCCGCATGTAGGCTGTTCATCAGGTTCCATCCCCTGAAGACGCTCACCACGCTCTCTTCGGGCTTGAAGCCTTTTTGAACGTGAAAAGGCGTCCAGACGCTCCTCTCCTCATTCTCAGCCGCGCACATATTGTTGTAAGTATGATTATTCCCCTGGGCGCTCCACAGGGTTGCTCTCGGCCTGGCATATCCCCAGCAGATAGACATTAACGTCCAGGCCCTTCCGATCACCGAGTTGGCCAGGCTAACCGCGCTGAAAGCGCCTATGCCGGAGTTCATACCGATTTCATTACGGATTGGACCGTTTACCAGCAGCATGCCAGAGAAGGGTGTAGTCGATGGCATAAACGACGATTGCCTGGTAGCAGCAGTAGCCAGTATGACCGGAAAATGCTCCGGCCTGGCGCCGGCCATAACGGCAATGACCGCGATATGGGAAACGGTAGCCCTGACCAGGTCACCGGTATCATGCTGGAATATCTCTCCAACCACCTCATCCGGGGAAGCATTGGTGCCGGCGAGCATATTCTGTACGCGCTCCTCGGTGGGCAGTATGACGGGCAGCCCGTCAGTCCAGCCTCTTTCATAAAACAGGCGCTGTAGGTTATCTTCGGTATCAGGTCCCAGCAGTACGCCCTGTGTGCCTGCCCGGTCAGTTTCTGAAGATACAGGCAACGGTCTGGCCTGGACCGGCTTGGTCAGCGTTTCGACAATTTCATCAATGACAGGCCTTCCGGTATCCGGGTCATTCCCTGTTAGATAGGCATCCAGAGCTTCAGGAGACAGGCCTATCACCGGATGAGGCGTATAGGTGAAAGGCAAAAGCATATCCGAGGATTTCTGCCGGTTTTCCGCAACGTTCTTGAACTGAATGGTACAGACGGGGGCCACCGGAATCCCGTAGCTCTTTTCCAGTTTCATCCCGCAGGCAGCGACCGCTGCCGCACAGCCCGGTCAGCCGCCCACACCGAGTACAATAGCGTCGCCCCTGGCTTTGACCTCGTCCCAGAGCTCATTATTATCATCCATGAACACGTTTCCCGGTTTGCGCTTGCGTATGGTCGTAACTGACGGCATATGTTCGGAAAACCATTTTTGCAATTGCTGCATAAACCTGTAGCTGCCCCCGAAACCGGTATCCACCAGGTATATAGTCTTGTTGTCCAGTGTATCCAGCCTTTTGGCAAATGTAGCTGAAGATTCCGCCGGTCTGCCCGTATCTTGCGGAGGGCCGCCGAAACCCGGAGGAAACTCCCAGGGATTCAACTTTTTGACCTGGGCTTCAGGACTCATTACGGAAAAACGAATTTCAACTGCCATTATCTTCCTCCATGCGGATTACTATATTTATTTGATGGTGATTGTGTTTTCAATCCTCTCTCAGTTACAATATGTTTTATATGCAATACAGTATAATAACAAAGGTGACACACCGGTGTTGACGGTCTTTTCTTTCCAAAACAGATTCCTCATTGCCGGCTGCCGTGGCTTTAAGACATATAATACAGGATTCACAGGCGAATTTGAAGTAGCAACCATGATAAGGTCCAGCTTTAACAAATATTTGTCAGTTAATCAAATTTATAATCTATCGAACACACCATTGCCGGGCAGCGCCTGTGTATTTTATAATGCGACTAATCGCAGTTACAAATGACTGCCGTACTTGAATCGAGGAGGGTAAGATGAGTGCCACCGGTTATCCCGGTCCGGGAGAAGAAACTGCATATAAGGCACAGGATAATACGTTCATAATTAAAGCATTGGGAATAATCAGGAACCAGGTCAAAGAGCCTTCCCTGAAGGCGGGAGACAGCGACATAACAATGCAGGGAGATATGGATCAGGTCAGGTCGGCAATCCGTGATTCCGGCAGGACTACTTCAGAAATCGTTATCAGTGCAGACATGCTGGATATTCTCGACGGGATCGAGGAGTATTCTCACATTATAGTCCTCTACTGGGCACACAAGGTGCCGGAGAATAGCCGGCTGCTGAAAAAGGTACATCCCATGGGACGAAAGGAAAACCCGCTGGTAGGAATATTCTGCACCTGTAGTCCGGCCCGGCCTAACCCTGTGCTGATGTCGGTGGTGCCTCTTTGCGGAAAGAAGGGCAACGTGTTACAGGTAAGCGGCCTGGATGCGATAGACGGCAGCCCGGTCATCGACATCAAACCATATGTGAAAGAGATGTTTCCACAGCAGGAAGTACGTACTCCCGTATGGATGCGCAGAATCTGCCGGGAAACAGCTCATTGACTGATCAATAAACACGCTTGAGCTAATGGCGCGGTTTACACCACCGGGATTGCAGGAAATACAGACCGGGTGTATGCTTCAGGAGATGGAAAGAATGGAGTCTTACATACAGAACCTGCTGATATCCGACCGGTTGAGAAAGCCGGTCATCGGGGATGTTATCAGGGATTTGAGATTACCTGAGGGGAGCCATGGGCTGGATGCCGGATGCGGAATAGGCCTTCAGTGCCTTCTACTGGCCGGGGAGACAGGTATTGACGGGCATATCACCGGTCTCGACGTATCCGGTGAAATGCTTGAATACGGCAGTGGAATAGTAAAAAAGGCCGGTATGTCGCAGCGGATTTCCTTTCAGAAAGGGGATATCAACAGCCTTCCCTTCGATAACAATACCTTCGACTGGGCATGGAGCACCGATTGTGTGGGCTATGCCCCTCTGGACCCTCTGCCCCTATTAAGAGAAATGATAAGGGTGGTAAAGCCAGGCGGAACGGTGGCTATCGCCGCCTGGTCTTCCGAAAAGCTGCTTCCGGGATACCCCCAACTGGAAGCCAGGCTGGGGGCCACGGCGGCCGGTATTGCTCCTTTCGTCCATGGCAAGGACCCTGAATGGCATTTTATGCGAGCGATGGGCTGGTTCCACCGCCTGGGAATGAAAGGACCCCTGGGGAAAACCTATGCCGGCAGTGTATGCGCCCCCCTGGACAGCCAGACGCGCGAAGCCATGCTGGCCCTCTTCGATATGCGCTGGCCGGGCGTATCCGCTGAACTGACGCCTGCTGACTTACAGGAATTTCAACGGCTCTGCCGGCCTGATTCAGCAGACTTCATATTAAAACTGCCTGACTACTGCGCGTTTTTCACCTACACGGCGTTCCGGGGCAAAAAAGCCGGCTGAGCTTAAGCCCATACGTATCGACCTTTTTAGGTCACCGGAGAGTGACAACGCTGAGTATGCCATCACATCCTGAGATCGATACGCGGCTGAAACAGGCGCTGCGGGACCTTCGTGTCACGCAAAAATTGAACGAACTTCCGGTGAAGCTCTACGGCCACATCCGGATAATCCCTGATGACATTTACCGTTTCCGCCGGATCGTTCTTGACGTTGTACAGCTCTGAACAACCCGGGGCAGGATCGTAAAGCAATGTCCAGTCACCCGACGTGACGGTTGACATGGATGTCACGATGGATTTCCGCCTGACATGGTCTACACACAGGTCGGTATCCCCGCTGTTGATAAACGGCTGCGAGCTTACCACGAAGTCGCGACCCGCCGACGAGGGATCGTTAAGCGCAGGCAAAAGTGAGCTTCCTTCAACCCTCGAGGGCACATCCAGTCCCAGAATATCCAGCACGGTGGGCATCAGGTCGACCGCCGCGGTCAGACCGTCATAAACCGCCGGCTTGATGCCGGGCACATAGATGATAAGCGGGATGCGCGTCACCTCGTTAAACAGAGGAGAGCGCGCCCAGGCGCCTTCCCCTTTTTTATCATCAAGCTCCTCGCCGTGAGCGAAGACCATTTTCCCGTAAAGCCCGCCGTGTTCACCGAAATTGTAGCCATGGTCCGTGGTAAAGATAACGGCCGTATTCTCCAGCAGTCCCATTCTTTCGACCTGGGACAGGAGATTGCCGGTCCAGGTATCCACCATCGTCATCTCACCCATGTAGGTGGCCTGCGCCTTCTTGACGTAGTCCTCCGTGATATTTTTATCTTTCATATAGCCGTAAAGCGGGCGCATCTGCTCACCCTTGTAATCAGGCCAGTACATTTCCGTATAGTAGTCCGGGGCATTCCATGGTTCATGAGGGTCCCAGGTATCGACATACAGGAAGAAACGGTCTTTGTAGTGCAGCTCCAGCCACTGCATGGCCCTGGCAAAGGTCTGCGGGGCGAAGCAATCCATTTCCATACGTACGGGTGGACGCATGTCGATGGCATCCATCCGCCTGCGGTCTCTCCCCTTGGCGACGTAGTAATGGCCGGGGATCTCGCTAAAGGTCATAAAGCCCCGGTCGTATCCCATGCCGTCGCGCAGGAAAAAGGGAGTATCGACTATAGCGGCGGTATCGATGTCATGAGCAGCGATTACCTCGGCCAGCGTAATCTCATCACTGCCAAGCGGCTCCCACTGCATATAGGACATCGTCCAGCGCCCGGTCATGAAATCCGCCCGGGCGGGCATGGTGGGGAAAGAGGAAAGGTAATGACGGTTGAAACGAACACCCCTTGAGGCCAGTCTATCAATCGAAGGCGTCCGCATCCTGCGGTTGCCGTAGCAGCCAACCGCATCGCTCCGCACTGTATCGGAAACAATCCAGATCAAGTTCATAGTCCCGCTCCTTTTCAGGCCTGCTTCTGAAGCTTTCCCGGACCGAAAGATGAAAATTCCAGCGGATAAAACTGCTTGCAGGCGGTGAAATATCCGATATGAGAGCCGCCCATAACCAGCTTGGCCACCGCTGAATCCCGGTAATATTTTTCATAGTTGTTTTCCCGGACGTAGCCATAGGAACCCATCAGCTCCATGCCTCTCAGGATCAGATCCGGCACTGTGCGGGTAATGTAGGCATGTACAGCGTGTCCCTTGGCCAGCATGCTGTCGGTATCCCACGGCCCGTAAAGCGCCATGTTATCGTACTCATGGGCCAGCTCCAGATAAGCAGCCCTGGCTACCGTCAGAAACGATGCCATTTCGCCCAAAATCATAGCGGCTGAAAGATGCTGGCAGACAGGCCGCCCTCCGGCTACCCTTTGACCCGTATATTCCATGAGCACATCAAAAGCCCCCTGTAATATCCCCAGGGCATTGCCAGAATTCAGAGGCATAGGAGCCGATACCGTCTTTTTAAAGAGGTCCCAGGCTTCAGGCCCCTGAAATCCCCACTCTTTGGGCACTTTTACATCATCGAAATAGGTAGCAGTATTCCTGTCCGCCTGCATTCCGCACTTGACTTCGAATTTACCATGGGATACACCCGGCCAGGGTTCAGGCACATAGATCATAGCAAAGCCCTCGGGTCCGTGTCCGGGGGCCATATTGCAGATAACACAGTTGAGGTCGGATACGCCGGCATTGGATGCCCAGAACTTGTTGCCGTTGATTACCCACTCATTTCCTTCAAGTCTGGCGGTTACGTGTACCAGCCTCCCCTCGTTTTCCAGGTTTTCAATATCGCAGGCCGACTCGGACTCACTCATGTTGAAACAGCCGGCCCGCAGTTTATTCTCCGTAAACATGGGAGCAAATTTTTCCAGCACCGCCTTGGCCCATGCCTTGGCTGCCGTCGACCCCATAAGATAGGCCAGGGCGGCCGGAGTCCACGCCCATTCGGTAACAGCGCTGTGCATGCTGATGCCGTAATCCCCGCGCGACAACTGCTCCTGTTTTAAAGCCCCCGCCACTATTGAAAGCATCTCGTTTCCACCGTATTCTTTGGGGATCATGTTCTTCTGACATCCCAGGTCTACCTGGAGTTTTTCCAGGATCGGGTTGATAATCCCGCTATGGGTAACGTCATCGTCGATTTTAGCCCTGACCGGCATTATCTCGCGGTCGGTGAAATCCGCGAACATTTTTTGCATCATACGCGCTTCTTCGTTTACGAAACACTCCGGGTACTGTAATTTATACCACTGGGTAGTCTGGTCCAACATCTCTTTCCTCCTTTGTAATACTATGCTACCTGATATTACACCGGCCTGTTCGGTAATTACGGACTGTGTCGCTTTTCGTGGGCTGTTTACCTGTTTCTTACCGGAAAATAAAAGGCAAGCCCCAACACGCTCTGAATGAACACATTTCAATCATGTCAGACATGGAAGCTGTCTGAATAGACATTTAACAACCGATAATAGTCTTATTAGAGCTGCCGATACGACTTATCGCAACTCTATCATATCAAAAACGGGCTGTCAACCGGATACCTGCTTCACTTCCATCCCATGCTGCCCCCTGTAATTAAAGATCATCCCCTCTATCCTGAGTAAAGGTTGCCGGAGAGATGATACATCAATTCCCCCTGTTTTTTGCCGGGGACGCCGGCGGTAGACCGTGCAGGTCTCCGGCAGGGCCTTCATACTCAAATATGTCTTCGATCTTTACGTTAAAGGTCCCGGCGATACAAAAAGCCAGGCCCAGCGAGGGATCGTACCGCCCGTTTTCTATCGATACCACCGTCTGCCTGGTTACTCCCAGTTTTTTCGCCAATTCCTCCTGGGTCAGGTCATGCATTGCCCGAAAGACTTTAAGCCTGTTCTTCATATCCCGGTCCTTCTAGTGCTTACGGCTGTAGTAGGAATAAAAAGCCATTTGCACTATCATCAGGATACAGGCGCCGTAGGTCAGAAAATAGGCTGTTGTCGTTATCTCGGAGGAGAGACTCTCGCGCAGGACAAAGAGAATAATACCGGCAAAAGCTGCTACCGGCACACATACTTTGATTGTCGCTCCGGCTGCCTTCTCATTCAGCAAGATTGTGCGTTCATCATGGGTGACCTCCCTGGTGTTTCTTCTTAGAATGTAGCTCAGCCCCACGGCCGCCGCCACAGCCGTAATAGGCGCAACGACATTGCCTGTGGTTATCGACCAGCCGACTGTAATAGCCAGCGCAGCCGAAATCACCGCGGTTAATATTCTGCTCGTTTTTCTCGTCATTTTTACCCTCCTGATTAGTTAACTACCCATATTGTATAGTTTCATTTACATTTTATCAAGTATTAACATCACAACAGTATTAACTTGGCCGTATAGCAAAGGACCGCTTGACGATCAACACTGCTCTTGAACTCGTATGGATTATCCGCATCCTCTATAATTATTGATATCCGGTATTCCTCTGTGACATCTGAAACGAGTAAAGGAGAAAAGTAGAAGTGAACGCGAACAATGGGGAAAAATCTATCATTAAAGGCCTGGGATTTATTGCCTCCAGCAGCGGTGACGCCAATACCTCGGTGGTAGATGTCAAAGACGGGCGGATCGTCCGGATCAGGTCCGGCTGATTACCTGTCATTACAGGGGACCAGCATGGCCAGCCCAACGGCAGCCGGGGTTGCTGCACTTATATTGAGTAAAAACAGCTCACTCACTCCCGCCATGGTCAGACAGGCCATGCAGGCCACTACGACGGACAAAGGAGACCGGGGATCCGACAGCGTCTACGGCTGGGGGCTGATCAACGCGGCTGAGGCCGTCAACTACTATCAAAGCGGGCCTGGCTCAATCGTAGGCGGAGAAATTGCACCTGTCGACCGGCGGGAGGTCACGGGGTGGTGGACAGCCATAATAGCATCTTTCGCTTTCACAGGCCTGCTTGTCATCCAGCGCAGAAGAAGGGACCGAAGGGAAACCAAGTCCATGGATTAGTAGCTCTTAAAGGCTGAAAACAGTCACCCCGACAGACAGAGAAATAGAGCCCCGGATATTTTCCGGTGGAAGCCCCCCGTCCGAACAAGTTCTGAAAACAACCCGGCGGAAGTCCGGTATCTTTTCCCTCCATGAATTGGAGATGTACTCCCGGATTAAAATACCAGTTGACGGAGGCACAGAATATTGCAGGGCCACTGTCATAGTAGGAAAAGGCTGACTATTCATGAATCGCACAGGCATGTTTCCCTCTGTACGAAAGTAACACCAAAAACCTATGTTATACGCTTTTCATACCTGAATCCAAGTTACAATGCATCCTAAAATATACCGTTTTTTAGCGATTATGCAACAGTACTATCATATATTCACCTCCAGACACTCAGAATAACACATCTCCTTCAGTATGTTTATTCTAAACTGAAAATATGAGTGTCTATCCCGTAAACCACTAAAATAAATCAGGAAAATAGTGTATATCCATGATAGCAGCAGGTTGACATCTCGTCAAAAATGAGCTAGACTCTTACTACCTTAACCCGGTTATCAACATAAACAGTCCTGCATGGAGTCTGCCGTGGTAATAAAAGACTGTCTTTGTCCTGTCAACGGAGGTGTACCGGGTTGATAACAGGTTGCTTGACGGCAGATGATATGCTGGTACTGATGTATTTATCTCGCAGTTATTACTGATCAGTTAACGGACACATACGGGATGTAGTTTCCCCGAAAAAGAGCGAAACCGGGTCCAGGTCGAATGTTTCCGGGGCGGCCACCAGTGAAAATCCCTTATTTTCCAGATTCGGAAGCCAAAACCGGGGAGACGAAAAAAACGGTGGAAATTCCGCGTATTTCTGCCACTGATAGCATTGCAGCAGTTGCGTGTTGCCTTAGGGACTGTCATCGCAAAGCAATATCCAGACCTTTTCGTGTTTTTTTACCCATACCCTCCGGTTGTATAAGCAGGTCAATTACTCAAAGGTCTTCTAATCCTGATAAACGGATAAAAGCGGATTCTGTTTCTTTTCGTCTGATCAGCACAGGGATAAAGATGGCTGATGCATTTTTTCACCCTAAAATTCTGTGCATCAAAGATAAAAGGAGCTAATTGCGATGTCTCTGAAGTCTATTGTCATTTCAATTTTCCTGACTGTTTTAATGGTGTTTTTCAGTTTTATGCCGCAGATAGCAGAGGCACATGAACTGGAGCGCCTCAATTCTCAGAATAATCCGGCGCCGGCCTCCCTTTCCGCTCTCGACCTGGAAAAATCATCCGCCCTTTCTGTTTTGGCGGAGATATCAGACCCGGTAACAGAACCCGGGACAGGCGGATCAGGCAGCCTGGAAAGGATAATAACTGAAGATCCATCGACCACCGGCTGGACCACGAAGCTGAATGCGCCCAGGCAGACCAGCAGCAGCCTGGATGTGGACGATCTGATCGCCGCCTGCGACGACCTAACCGATACCGACTCGGACGGACTGCCGGATTCCGTGGAACTGGTATTGGGAAGCGATCCGGGGTTTTCCGACTCCGATTTTGATGAGCTTGATGACGATTACGAGGTCCGCAATGGCCTGGACCCCATGAAACCGGACTCCAATGATGACGGACTGACCGATTACAGCGAAGTGACGGATGTCAGACTGGATATCGACGCCGACGGCATTGCCAATGCATGGGATCCCGATAATGATGGCGATAGTGTCCCGGATAATCTGGACCTTTCTCCCTTTACCCGGACCGATGACAATGAATATTACAATTTCAACATCACCACTACAGGAAATCCTGTATACCTGGACTTTCAAATCAGGCCGGAGAATTCCGAACATCTCAGTCTGTACCTTCAAAGCTGGGACTGGCCGGACTGGGACCGGCAAGGACTTATGCAGGACCATGACTATTCACAGGAGGACCTGAAGGTTGTTCCCATGCTCGAAATCAAGGCCATAAACGGACAACTCCCGCAGCAATCGGATGTAACGGACTACGCCGTTATCATCTCCGGGGACAAGGCCTATGTCCCCCTGACACCCACCTGGGATTACGGAACCCTGACGGCCTTTCAGGGCAGGATGTTCTACCCGGCCTTATCCTCACCAGAGAGCTTTTCCCTACAGGTGGGATTCGTCTGGGTGGTCAAGGGCGCTACTGATACAAACCAGCGTATCATCAACAAGAAAAGCGGGCTTTACCTGGACGTAAAGAATGCCAGTACCAGCCCGGATGCGAATGTTATCCAGAACGAGGATACCAGCTTTCACAGCCGCCGCTGGAAGCTGGAACCATGCGGCAGCGACTACCGTATTATAAACGACAACAGCGGTTTTTACCTGGATGTGGCCGGCGCCAGCACCAATACAGGGGCCTGTGCCGTCCAGGACGAGGATGAGTTCGAGATATCGGACAACCAGCTCTGGAGTCTCGAGTGGTGCGGCAGTGGATGTCAATACCGCATCAAGAATAAAAACAGCAATCTCTATCTGGATGTTAAAGATAACAGTATGTCATCCGGGGCAATTATCGTTCAGGATTCGGAAGAAGACGTATTCAGTCAGATCTGGTCACTTTCCGGGTACCTGAGCTCTTCCAGTAAAGATAACATCTCCTTCATATATAACGAGGAAAGTGACAAAAACCTGGATATCTCCGATCCCACCAGCGGCCCCGGCGCCCAGGTAATCCAGAAAACGAGGGACTCCGGCAGCACCCAGAAATGGAGAATCAGAAAGTGGGGTGACTACTGCTATATTGTAAACAGTAAAACCGGTCTTTGCCTGGATGTAAAAAATGCCGGTACAAGCGCAGATGAGCCGGTCATCCAGGGAAACCTTCCCTGTCCCGCCAGGCTGCTCTGGAAACTGGAAGAAAGCGGGGGCTACTACCGCATTACCAATAAAAACAGCCTGTGTTACCTGGATGTAAGGGATGCCAGCACCAGTTCGGGTGAAAAAATTGTCCAGGACGAGTACGAGGGCGGAGACAACCAGCTCTGGAGCCTGGTGGACAAGAGCGGGGGCTATTACCGCATTAAAAACAAGAAGAGCAGCCTTTTCCTGGATGTGGTACAGGGGGGCGCGGGCGATGACGTTACCCAGGAAAATGAGGATACCGATACGGGAGACGTCTCCCAGCTCTGGACGCTGGTGGATTACAACGGCTTCTACCTCGTCGTCAACAGCCAGAGCGGGCTTTGCCTGGATGTGAAATACGCCAGTAAAACCCCGGATACTCACATTATCCAGGGATACCCTCCGTCATCGGAAAGCCGGCTCTGGAGCCTGGAGCAGGATGGAAGCTACTACCGCATCGTTAACAAGAAGAGCGGCTGGTATTTGGATGTGGCTGATGCCAGCACGGCCTCTGGCGCAACCGTCGTCCAGGATGAAGATGAGGGGAGTGCAGACAACCAGCGCTGGCAGAAGGTGGATTATGCCTGGGAGCCTGGATGCTTTCTTTTTATTAATAAGAAAAGCGGGCTTTACCTGGATGTGGAAAACGGGGGCATCGAGGCTGGCGATAAAATAATCCAACATACCGGTGATATTTATGACTCATCCCAGGTCTGGATGCCGGTTGAATATGATGATAAATATTTTTTTATTGTCAATAAGAACAGCGGGCTTTGCCTGGATGTGCTGAACGGCAGCAGGCTTATCGATACCATGGCCGTACAAAACGAATATCAGTTTCCCTGGAACCAGGTCTGGAAACTGGAAGAAGACGGGGACTGCTACCGCGTTATCAATGAGAAAAGCTGCTATTACCTGGACACGGCCGATAACAGTACCGAGCGTGATTCCGTTATCGTCCAGGACCAGCAGGAAGACCTGGACAACCAGCTCTGGAAGCTGGATCAGGCTGGGGAATGCTGGCTGATTACCAATGTCAGGAGCGGGCTCTACCTGGATGTTCTGAACGCCAGCGCCCTGCCGGACGTCAGCGTCATACAGACTGCAAACGATCCCCCTGACAGTCAACTGTGGAAGCTGTGGCGGATGGAAGATACCGAATACTACCGCGTTATGAATAAAAACAGCGGCTATTTCCTGGATGTTCAGAATGCCAGCACCCAGGCGGATATAGCCGTGGTACAGGATGAATGTGAAAACCAGGCACACCAGAGATGGCAGTTTGAAAAGAGCGGCGACTATTACAAGATTAAAAACTCGAACAGCGGACTCTACCTAGATGTAGAGAACAGCAGTGAAGATGCAGGTGCCGGAATATTAATGAAGGCCACCGGCGGAAGCGACAGCCAGAAATGGAAGATCGAAGAACCCTTTGAGGACGGTTACTACCGGATTACTAACAAGAAAAGCGGCAAGGTTCTGGATGTTCTTGAATATGGTGATGAGTCGATCTCACGCGCTGAACAGGACACGCTGAAAGAACATGAGGAAAACCAGCTCTGGAAACTGGATACAGGCAGCGCTAACTGCTGTATTATCAATAAGAAGAGCGGGCTTTTCCTGGATACCTTGTATATCAGCACCACGCAAGAGACTATTGTCATCCAGGCGTCGCCGGACAATTACAACAACCAGCTCTGGAAGCTTGTAAAGAAAGACGACTGCTATCGCCTGGTTAATAAAAGCAGCGGGTATTACCTGGATGTGGCCAGCGCCAGCACCGCCGCCGGCGCTCTTATCGTCCAGGACGAATATGAGGGTGGAGACAACCAGCTCTGGCAACTGGACCCCGGTCCGGGAGCATCCGTAACCCTGGTTATCTATAGAGAAAATTTCAGTCTTACGGGCTTCAGCCTGGAAGAAAACCGCGGTTCAGCCGCCGGACTGTTCTACAGCAACGATAAAGATCAGACCCTGCGGGCCTATATCACCCTTCAATACGAGTTCCTGAACAGCCAGAATCCTCTCTCGTCCGCCCCCAGTGCCCTGACCGATAACGATGTGACTGTTACATCGCAAATCGAGTCATTCTCTCACTATGACGAAGCGCTGGCCGAAATCAGCACCGTTATGACTCCCGATGCCCTGGACAGCCTGGATGAAAATCAGGTGCTTCCCATTATCTTCGCCGTGGAGAATAGCTCGGCCGGCAAGGCCCTGGACGAATTCCGGGCGGCGGATAACCAGCTCTGGAGTCTGGTACAGGAAGGCGACTACTACCGCATTATTAATAAAAACAGCAGCTATTATCTGGATGTTAAGGATGCCAGCACCAGCCCGGGCGTCAGCATCCTCCAGGATGAGTACGAAAGTGGAGATAACCAGCTCTGGAGTCTGGAACAGGATGGAGACTACTACCGTATCATCAACAAAAAAAGCGGCTATTACCTGGATGTTAAGGATGCCAGCACCAGCCCGGGCGTCAACATCATCCAGGACAACTATAAGGACCTGGACAACCAACTCTGGAGACTGGAACAGTACGGGGAATACTATCTGGTCATCAACAAGAAAAGCGGTCTTTATATGGACGTGGCCAACGCCAGTACCAGCATGGATGTACATATAATCCAGAATGAGTTAATCGGACCCGGGACCGAATACACCATCGATCTGGGTGATGAGACCGAGATCACAACCAGGGACCTTCAAATGAGCTGGTATGATACCGGCAGTGACTCTCTACTTGACCTTGATGACACATTGCAGCAGGTAGAGAACTGGGGTATTGCGGATGATGAAGAAAAAAGCGACATGCAAATGCTCCTTCTCTACTGGCAGTCAGGAGAAACCAGGATTATCAGAATGGACCAGGATTTAGTCGATTTCGCTTCGCTGTATCCGGAAAAAAACGATTCACTGGCCTGGGTGAAACTGGGTAAACCTGCCTGTAGTTTAGTGAAAACAGTTTATAACTTTGGTAAAAATCTATACAACTGGTTCTCCAATAGCGACTTTTATCTACAGGGAAAAAGCAGGCTGGTGAAACTGACCGGGATGACTGCCGGAGGAGGCAAGTTGAGCCAGGCCAATCTTTTAAACAAGCAAATTGCCTTGAAAAGCGCCAAAATAGTAGCCGATTCCAGGCTGGCGGCAGCCGACAAGCCCGTTCTGAAAGCGAAAGTGCAGGGTGTCCTCACCAAGACCCAAAAAGCAACCAGGGTGTTGTCCAAAATAGTGCCTGTTGCGACCCTGGTCTCGGCTGTTTATACCTTCTTTTCCCTTGCCAGCCAGTCGGGGTGGTCGGATGTCGGCATCTTTGCGGCTTCCCTGTATGCTGCCATGGAGCTGGGATATTCTATTCTGATAACCCAGCTCTTCTCTTCCACCATCAAAGGGACCAGCGTGCTGGGCGCCTTGATCGCTCTTTCCGACTTGATTGTCTACCTTATCTGCGGTAAGTGCTGGACCACCCTGTTGATAGAAAAAATTATCAACTGGTTGACCGCTTTTCAGGAGAGGAACACCGTTGACCTGAAGACCGTCAATAACTGGGTGGAAATTCGCGATAAGGACGATAACGGGACGGATGCAGGAGATGATATATATATATGGAGCAGCATTGTCGAGAGGGTTGACCTGGTTCACAATGGCAATTCAAGCGACCTGAGTGATAGCTATATCAATGGTCAATATGAAAACGGACTCACAGAAAACATCAGCACAGAGACAGGTTCGAACTGGAAGGAAACCAGGAAAGATATAGGATATAAAGATACCAACGTGCAACCGGGAATAAACCGGCCGGTATGGGCCCGGTTAATGGCCGAATACAAAATCTATTACGACCAATGGATAGTGGGAGTCCACTCTGTAAAAGAGGCTAAGGGTAGTTATGAGGGTAATCCCCTGACTGTTTATATCGATGTAATGCCCGGCAGCCTGGACGACCTGTTGAACTGGGGAGTGATCAGACCGCAGGATGATGGTGATGGACTCCCGGATATCCTGGAAAAGGGAAATCAGACTCAGACTTTTTACGAAATCGCAGCCCGACACAGCGGTAAAGCCCTCTCCGTTTCGGACAGCAGTCTGGCGGAAGACGCACGAATCATACAGTACTCTTATCAATCGGGAGAAAACCAGCAATGGGATCTAGAACCGGTTGGCGGAGACTGGTTCAGGATTGCCGCCAGGCACAGCGGAATGTGTATCGAGGTACCGGGAAACAGCCAGGAAGACGGAGTAAACGTCCTCCAGCATTCTTCCCGCTCAATACCCGACAATCAGTTGTGGAAACTGGAAAGAAACGGGGATTATTACCGCATCATCAACAAGAAGAGCGGGCTTTATCTGGATGTAGAAGGAAACAGCACCGGTATGGACAGGGCTATCGTCCAGGATATTTATGAGGAACTGGACAACCAACTGTGGAGACTGGAACAAGATGGAGAATACTACCGTATTGTTAATAAGAAAAGCCAGTATTTCCTGGATGTGGCCAATGCCAGCACCGCGGCCGGAGCCAAGATCGTCCAGGATGAGCATGAGGGCGGAGACAATCAACTCTGGAGATTGGAAAAATTCGGCAGCTATTATTTTGTCATCAACCTGAATAGCGGGTTTTATGTGGACGTTAAAGACGCCAGTACCGGCAGCCAGGCGTATATAATACAGAATGCCTATCTTTTCCCGGATAACCAGTTGTGGAAGCTGATACCCGTGGAAAACGGCTACTACAAGATGGTTGCCAGACATAGCGATAAATGCCTGGGGGTTAAAAACAGCGATGCGAATGACGGCGCCTTTATTGTTCAAGAGGGCTACAATGGCAGCGACAGCCAGAAATGGACGCTGCAATGCGTGGAGTCCAGGACTTTTCCGGAACTGGCAGATAGTGATAACGATGAACTCCCAGACAATTTCGAAGTGGACTACGTGGCCAGTTTCAATACCTCTCCGGTTAATGACGATTCGGACAGCGACGGGCTTAAAGATGGAGTTGAGCTTCATTTTCTAACCAGCGCCAGTAATCCTGACTCGGACTGCGATGATCTTGATGATTGTGCGGAATACAACGGCTGGACGGTGCAGTTCAGGTACTTCAACGGAGATTATTTCAGCGAGGATGTCTGGCCTGATCCCAACAATCCGGATTCCGATAGCGACGGGCTGACGGACTACCAGGAATCCCTTCTGGGCACCAGTCCCGTCAGCGCGGATACCGATGGGGATGGCCTTGACGACGCCACCGATCCGCGCCCGCTTACCTCCGGTAAGAGCCTGACGGTCAGCGGCATCACCGCTTCTGACAAGACCTATGACGGAGACACCGCGGCCACGCTGGATACATCCGGGGCGGCTCTGGAAGGGGTGATCGATGGCGATGATGTCTCACTGAATAAAAACTCCGCAGCCGGAAATTTCGCAGATAAAAATGCGGGGACGGACAAAAAAGTC
>JAFGOB010000012.1 GCA_016926695.1 Dehalococcoidales bacterium
CCCTCACCTTCTGATTCCTCAGCACCCAGTGGGTACCCGCTATCCTATTCGCTGCGGCGAATTATGGAAGAGGGGCGAGGAAAGTGGGGAGAGGGAAAAGGAATTTAATACTTCGTGGTGCTGGCTGCAAGCCAGAATGGGCGATTCTTGCGACCGCTCAACAAATAATATTCACAGGGGAAAAAGAGTTCTAAATGCTCCCGTCTTATCTGGCTTTGTATAACAGCGGAGAGTTGCGCCGCAGGGCTGGAAGGCTGGAAGCCCGCCTGTCCTCCTGCGATCTTTGCCCTCATGCCTGCCGTGTCAACCGTCTCGAGGGTGAGGAGGGATTTTGCCATTCCGGGCTGCTGCCGGCTGTCTCTTCATATTGTGCACATAAAGGGGAAGAGCCCGCTCTTTCGGGCAGCAGAGGCTCCGGGACCATATTCTTCGGCAAGTGCAATATGCGCTGCGTCTACTGCCAGAACTACCAGATCAGCCAGGACTATGAAGGGCAGAAGGCCAGCGAGACCGATTGTCATGCGCTGGCCCGCATCATGTTACACCTCCAGGACGAGCTGAAATGCCATAACATCAACCTGGTCTCCCCCTCCCACTACGTTCCACAGATCGTGAACGCCCTGCTGGAGGCTGTGCCGCTGGGTCTGCGCCTTCCGCTGGTCTATAACACAGGAGGGTATGATTCGCTTGAGACCCTGCGGGAACTGGAGGGAATAGTGGACATCTACCTGCCGGACCTGCGCTATGCCTCGGCCGAAAACGGCATGAGGTACTCCCTGGTGCCGGACTACCCCGTATATAACCGTGCGGCTATCAGGGAGATGTACCGCCAGACGGGTGATCTGGTGCTGGATGAGAATGAAATAGCCTGTCGCGGAGTGATTGTACGGCATTTGATCCTGCCCGGGAGGCTGGCGGGAACCCGGGATTCCCTGACCTGGCTGGCAAACGATATTTCGAGGGATGTTACCATCAGCCTGATGTCGCAATATTACCCCTGCCATAAGGCCGGGGGAATCAGGGAGCTTTCACGTACTATTACCTATGCCGAATATTCAGAGGCAGCCGGTCTGCTGGAGGAGCTGGGGCTTGAGAACGGATGGCTGCAGGAGATGGACGCCCCCGCCAACTACCTGCCGGATTTTAAACGAGAAGGACACCCTTTCTCTGCGGAAGAGGGTGGTTCCGGTTCCTAGTGCTTTCTTTTCTTGTTAACGAAAGCGAACTGAATATTTTTCCCGTTATGGTTTTTGTTCTTTTTGTTTACGCTTGCGATAAACTCTTTAAGGTCGGTCAGCTTTTTCTCGGCCATGATGTTGCTCTTTCCTGATAATTCATTTAATGACTGGATAATTTTACCATAGATCATACGATTCTCCAAATTTGGACGGAAGGCCGTTGCATTTTTCCCAGGATTTGTTAAAATAACTCTGCAAACGTTGTTTTGTTACCGGAGAGGGAAGCGCAGTTTAATATTCAGGACGATTTGTGTTATCATAGAATATTGTGACACAGGAGTGTAGCTCAGCTAGGTAGAGCAGCGGTCTCCAAAACCGCCGGTCGCGGGTTCGATTCCTGCCACTCCTGCCATTTCGGGCCGAAGTGGCGAAATCTGGTAGACGCGCCATCTTGAGGGGGTGGTGAGCGAAAGCTCTTAAGGGTTCAAATCCCTTCTTCGGCACCAAATAAATAAAATTTAAATAAAGACAATTTTGCGGAAGTAGTTCAGTGGTAGAATGCCTCCTTGCCAAGGAGGAAGTCGCGAGTTCGAATCTCGTCTTCCGCTCCAGCGGTGATCAGGGGCGACGTTGCCAAGTGGTTAAGGCAGGGGTCTGCAAAACCCCTATTCAGCGGTTCGAATCCGCTCGTCGCCTCCATTTTATTATTTATGCCGGGGCGACGGTGCCGGCGGACAAAGAAAAACAGGCCTCAACCTAGCCCGCCTGCTCAACAGGGCGGCGTTAGCGTACAAACTACAGGAAGAAGATATTTCATGGATCATGAGCTGTCCGGCTTTAAAACTAATACAAAAGCAATAGAAATTGATTAAACTCCCTACTACCCTGATGATACTGCCCGGCGGGAAAGAAGACGGCGTCGGGAACCAGTATGACAACAATTTTTATAATTCATAGTGAAGGCTGCAAGTCGGAATGGACGTTTGCTCCGGAAAAAACATATATAATACCGCCTTTACATCGTAAACGCTCAGGTTGATGTCCCCGTGCTATTACTGCTCATCATTTTGTTTTATTTCGGCCTTTGTTTATTATTTATTGACTCTCACGCAACGGAAGACACTATACTTAATATAATAAAATATATAAAAATAAAAGGGGAAACCGGAAACAGCATGTACTTGCGTATAGGAGACTTTTCCAGGCTTTGCCGGGTAACCGTCAGGGCACTCAGGTACTACGATGAGATCGGTCTGTTGAAACCTGAAAAAGTAGACCGGATTACCGGATATCGCTATTATTCCATCGATCAATTGCCCAATCTGAACCGGATCGTCGTTCTGAAAAATATCGGGCTGTCTCTCGATGACATCGATGGTTTGTTGCACAACAATATGCCGATGGCTCATATCCGGCAACTGTTACAGGTCAAACAGTCAGAAATCCAGGACCGTTTGCAGCAAGACAACGAGAAACTGCACCAGGTGAAGGTATGGCTGGACAAAATATGCAATGAAGGTACAATGCCCACGGTGGATATTCAAAAAAAGGAAGTGCCGGAAATTACAGTCGTTTGCAAGCGCGAATTTGGCACCTATGACAGGACACCGGATATTTTAAAAGGAGAACTGCTCCGGCAAATCCTGAGACCGGGAAACAGGAAGAACGTGGCTATTGCAGGTCCGGTGATGATGCTGGAGTATGACGAAGAGTACAAGGAAACAGACGCCGATATCGAGATGGCTATTCCAATTACCGGTGAGATAATGATAGATGATCCGTCTATCCATGTAAAGACTCTCCGGAAATGCTGGGTATTTTCTGCCATACACAAAGGACCGTACCACACGCTGGATACAACTTATGCCCAGATATTCGGATATATCGAAGGACAGCATCTTTCAATCGTGACGCCCATTCGGGAGTTGTATTTTAACGATCCTGAAAAGGTGTCCGAGAGTGAATTACTGACCGAAATACAGTGTCCCCTGAAACAACAATAACCTGTTGTTGAAAAGGACGGATTCAGCGGTTTTTTATGCAAACCGCATCTCACGAGCTTGTTCTTCCCTGTTTAAGTCAGAGAGGGAATCCATGTCTTCTGCTGATTGTATAATCGAAAAAGGATAACGCGTGCAGAAATATACAGAACGTTTAGGCTATGCCCCCATAGGCCGGCTGTTATTGAGTTTGAGTGTTCCAGGCATTGCGGCAGCGGTAACGATGAGCCTTTACAATATCGTCGATACCTTCTGGGTAGCCAGGCTGGGGTATGGTGCGATTGCGGCATTAACTATAATCTTTCCCTACCAGATAATGTTTTTTACCGTTGGGAACGGCACGGGTATCGGCCTCGGCGCCCTGGTTTCGCGCCAATTCGGTGAGAAAAAACCGGAGGCAACCAACCATGCCGCCGGGCAGATTTACTTCCTGAGTGTTATATGGGGGCTTATTTTTATATTAGTCCCCTATTTCCTGGCGGATAGCATCTTATCGTTAATGGGAGCAACACCGGATATCATGGAATATTGCCGGCAGTACCTCATTATCATATCCTTCGGTGCGCCCCTGATCATCTTTTCCCATATAACCAGCAGCCTGATACGGGGATCCGGGGATGCCGTGAAGCCGATGATCATCACCATTTCCGCCTGCGTGATCAACATCATCCTGGATCCTTTCCTGATTTTCGGTATCGGGCCGTTCCCGGAGATGGGTATCAGCGGGGCTGCCTGGGCTACAACTATCTCCCAGGGTTGCGGGGCTTTGTTGAGCCTGTATTATCTGGTCTTCCGGAAGACAGCGTTCATTACCAGACCCGGTTATC
The DNA here is from genome assembly GCA_016926695.1 of Dehalococcoidales bacterium. The sequence goes on from JAFGOB010000012.1 coordinate 4,006, forward strand.
TGGTTCCCGACCTGCGTATCCTGCGGGATATCTATCGTGTCGGCGCCTCCGCCATGATACTGCAAATAACGGAAAGTCTGGCTTTTATACTGTTCAATAAAGTGGTTTCCAACTACGGTTCGATTAACATCGCCGCTATGGGTTTGGCGATGCGTATTTCCGATCTGGCTTTTATGCCCATAATAGGTCTTTCAAACGGCCTGCTGCCTATCGTGGGATACAATTTTGGCAGTAAAGACTTCAAGCGGATGTGGCACTCCGTGAAGCTGGCTTCAATAAGTATCGTGGTACTGCTGCTGACCGTTACGATTTTCATAGAAATTTTAGCGCCTCAGATTATCAGTCTCTTCAGCGAGGAAGAGATACTGCTGTCAGCAACCGCTCCGGTAATGCGGATCATGCTGTCGACATTATGCCTGGTAGGACCGACCATGCTGTTTATAACCGCTTTCCAGGGAATGTCCCGGGGGTTCCTGTCACTGGTGCTATCACTGGTCCGCCAGTTCTTCTTCTTTGTCCCGCTGCTGTACCTGTTCTCTTATATTTTCGGTATTATCGGCGTTTGGGTATCGATGCCTGCCTCCGATACCCTCGGTTTTATAATATCGCTGGTATACATACTCAGGGAATACCAGAGATACAGGCCGGGAAGCGGGACAAAGACCTATCTTCAGCATAATATCCCCTCACCTTCTGATTCCTGAACTCTGTTCAGGCCCTCTCCCACGCTGGCTCATCTTTATGCATACTTGGCACCATGGCCCGAAAAGTTGGCATTTGCATCCCATTCTGAGCCCGATTGATCCCTTTCCCCCAATCGGCCCCGACTTATCCTTTATTACTGTCGGGGCGTGAGAATCTCCTTGTTTTCGCCTTGCCCGATATTATGAGATTCCTACGTCCCGATAAGTTATAGAGGGATTTATCGGGACTCTGAATGGGTACTGGTTTCCTTCTGAGTACCCGGGCATATTGCAAGAAACCAGCCGGGGTCAAGCCCTGCAAGATTATTTTACTCTTTGAGTAAACTATCACAAACTACACAATTGTCGCTAGAGGAGAGAAAAGGTATTTAACAAATATTACCAAATTTCGTGCTCAATTCTTAACCCCACGGTGTCATGTGTGTAACTGGGCAAGCCCACGCTGAGGCGAGGAAAGTGGAGAGAAGTAGGATTATTACGGGACACTAAATGTCCTAAATCAGGAAAGGTACAGCCCTCGGAGCGGGACCTTTGCCGGACTAGAATTTTTCCCGGGAAATGCATAGTAAACTATCTTTGAATGTGTTAATATACACCCCGACGTCCCCCCATTGACGGGGGAAGGTCAGGATGAGTTCTATGCTTAATCTAGCCCCGCTCTTTATGGCTATACTCTCCGGCGAAAACAGCAGCGCCCAGGGCGCCGGTTATCTGCGGTTCCTCAAGCGTGACTACTTCCTTACCCAGCTCGTTTTTAAAAGCCTTCACCACACCGGCATTCCTGGATACCCCGCCGGAGAAGACCACGGGTTCTTCAAAGCTGATTTGCCCGCCTTTTCCCATGCCGATGACCCTCCGGGCAATGGCCCTGCTCATTCCCCAGGCTATATCTTCCTTGGAATATTTCTCTGAGAGCAGGGACACTATTTCGGACTCGGCAAACACCGTGCATACGCTGGAGATATGACAGTCCCTGGTCGACTTCAATGCCAGGGGACCCAGCTCGTCAAGGGTAAGATTCAGTATCCTTTCAGTGAGGACCTCCAGGAACCTGCCGGTCCCTGCGGCACACTTGTCGTTCATCTCGAACCGTGTGACCGCACCCTGATCGTCAAGCTGGATTACCTTGCTGTCCTGGCCGCCTATATCGATGATGGTCCTGACTTCCGGTACAAGCCGTCTGGTACCCCTGGCATGACACACTATTTCAGGCAGTACCTTGTCCGCGAAGGTCACAGCCCTGCGGCCGTAGCCGGTCGTTACGACATATTTCACATCTTCAGGCGTTTTTCCTGCTTTTTGCAGGACCAGCCTGTAGGCCTCGTCTCCGCTTTGCCTCCGGTTATATCCGGTGGGTATCCTGATAAACGACAGAATTTCCTCCTGCTGCGATAATATAACGGCTTTGGTAACCACCGAGCCAATATCAATACCTGCAAACAATGTCGATCAACCTTTCCTCATTTTAACTATTTCGCATATACTTTCGATCCTGGTCCTGAGGGCCTCCTGGCTGTAGTCCCTGTCATCCCAGTTGTCCCCCTCGATATAGAAAACAGGCAGATGTGTCTTTTCCTCTACCAGCCTGGCCAGGAGCCTGTGGCTGCTGCCCAGCCAGCGGTCATAGTCCATCAAGCCGAATACCATGCCGTCGAAGTTGTGTGTGGTCAGTTTTTCGCAGATCTGTTCCGCCTCATAGCCGGGATTTACCATTCCCGACATCCTGAGCCAGTCTTCAGCCGCGGCCATGTAGGGGTCTGTAAAAGACGGCGGCTTCAGTTGCTTTTTAGTGAGCAGGAAAAACTCGCTGAGCGGTATACCGACGCCGTTTTCCTCGAATACCCTGGCTACCCAGGGGACCGTGGGATGGAGGCTGTAGATCAGCAATTTCGGCGCTCCGGCGGGTAAAATACCCTCTTTCTTTTCCACTCTCTGCCTGAGCTCTTTGAGGGTGATATCCAGCGCTTCTTCCATTCCTTCTATGCCGGTGTTAAACGGAGCGGACAGTCCCTCCCAGAAAAGCCGGGCGCTCACTGCTCCCAGAGGCGGTGGGTCCGAGGCCATCAGTTGCGCCAGCTCAGCCAGTTTTCCGGCGTATCTCCGCCAGAATACCATGACCTCATTTATTTTCTCTTCCGGCACCTTGATGCCTATTTCTCTCTGTGCCGCCTCGAAGCCGTCTTTCATCTGACTGGCCAGGTATTTTACCCGGCTGATGTTCTCGTCCTCTATCGTACCAAGCGGCTGGTCGTGGGGCAGACGGGTGATGTAGGTCTTCCATTCGGAGTCGTGATACAGGCGGATGAATTCATCGGTCTTGGGACCCTCATCGCAAATAAAGCCCCATATCCAGCTTATGTCCGGTGATGGAATAACCCCCAGGCGGCGCGCGGCGTATCTGGTCTTGTTAAGAGCGCAGTGACGGCATCCATACGGAATACCCGCTTTTTCGGCTTCTTCCAGGTAAGGCGCCAGTTTGTGGAAAAAACCGTTCATGACCATGGTCAGGAATATATCCGGAAAGGAGACGAATACCTTATCCGGGGCTGTCATCTTCAATGCATAGTAAAAATGCAGAATGGCCGGCAGAATACCGTATACTATCTTTATTCCCTTTTGCTTGTAGTCACCGGCCCTGGTCAGCTCTATGGTCTCTTTTACAAAGCAGCCCAGTAATTTCCTGATTCCTTCCATCTCTACGGCATAGTAAGTGGGAAGCTGTTTTTCGACGGCGAATTTTACATCCTCTTCGGTAAGACCGAGCTTTTTCGATGCGGTCCGCCATTGGGGCAGGTAGGCCGGTATTTCATCCTCTTCGAAACCGGTCAGCCTCAAGAATCTTTCATGAACACTCTTATTTTCCATCTCGATTAACTCCTCCCCATCTTGATTGTCTCAATGAAGCTTTCGATTCTTGTGACCAGCGGCGCCATGGCCTCCCTTGAATATTCATATGAAGATTCCAGCTTCAGTATTGGAATTCCGGCTTCACCCAGTATCTTTGTCATAACAGAGCACTCCATATCGTATGTTTCCTCGAATGACAGCTCGTACCATATCACGCCGTCGATATCCGCCTCTTTGATCATCTCCTTTAAAAGGTTGGCCCTCGTTTCCCAGGCCGGCTGAAAGATCGACGGCGGTGTTCTCTCCAGATAGTAAGTCCGGGCCAGGTTTCTTAATAAATCGCCTTCAGCTTTCACCTGATTCCGGCAGTGTATCATGCCTTCATCCAGGAACTCGGCTGCTATTATTCCCCCGGATTCCTCGATTATTTTGGGGACGACGTAGTCTCCCATGCCTACTACATGGCCGGCTAAAAGCAGCCTGGGACTTTCCTGATGGAACGGGCTTTGCGCTTCCTTCAGCTCATGGTAAAGTTCGTTGAGTCTTGAAAAAGCCGCTTCCCGGTCGCTGTGGAAGGAATAGTGATTCAAACGTATAAAATCGGAGCCGCTCAAAGGAGGCAGTCTGTTCTTTCTTAACGAATTGATCTTGCTCAGGATATCCCTTATCCGGTTAAGCGATGCAATGGCTTCGCTGAGCCCGCTGTCCGATACCTTGTTGCCGGTAATATTCTCCAGATTCCCCTTGAGCCGGACCAATTCTTCGTAGTAGTAGTCCTGGGAAAGCGTCTTTTCCCAGTCCGCCGGGACTCCCAGCCTCAATGCGGGCAATTTGAAATATTCGAATAAATCAGCCAGCCTGGACTCATGACAATCGCTGCACTGCACCACAATCAGATCCAGCATGGGCATGACCGGGTCAACACCCATGAGATGGTATCCTATCTGGGACCTGGAATACGGGCTCATGAAGCGGAGCATATAGGGTATCACCGCGTCAGGAGGCTCGGGTTGTCCGCCTTTGCAAAGCAAATAGGGTATTGCGCCCGAGGCATAGATGAGTTCTTCAGGGACAAACCTGCCCAGATAACCGACGATCTTTTTTCCTTTTTTCTTCTCTTCCTTCAGTTTTTCCGGCCGGGTACGTGTGATTTGTGCCAGTTCAGATAACGTGTTCAATTTTCTCAACCCCCGTAAAAAGTGATATTGTCACAGGCAGGGTGGTGCATATACCGTTCCCTGCTAAAAACCATGCACGGTGTGATCTGCCCCTGATAGAGATATGCGTTTTTGCAGACGCTATATCAGTATCCTTCCTTCTTTGGAGCGTCTACCCCGCAGGGCCTGCTTTCTTCCACGCCCTTTTTCCCGTACAGCTTGAGCTTTCGATACTCTCGCCAGGAAATTTTTTCATTCGGGCGTCCCAGCCCCAGCTCATTAAGCAGTTTGGAGACTTTTTCCAGCTTGGGCTTGAGTGTTTCCATGTCGTAGCCCTGGAGGTGCGGAGGCAGCTTCTTTCGCTCTTCGGGTTCCTTTTGCAGCAGGTCGCAGATCGACTCCGCTCCCCAGCGCGCACCTACCGAAGGCATCCCCTGGTCGCGCCCGCACTCATAGCAGTCCGCGAATACCCCGCATTTCTGTCTTTGAGAAGAGGCGAAAAGCACTTCATATACCGCGGCATCGGGATCAAGGAAGTCAAAAGCCCGTTGAATGCGGTTATAGCGCAGCTTGAGGCAATCTATGGCCCCGTAGGTCTCCTCGAACCTGTCCACGATATCTTCCACGACAGGAATACAGGGAGCGATAAAGGTGCGGAAGTTTTTGGCTATATCTTCGGCGGTAACGCCGACTACATAAGCCACGGCGAAGGCGCTGCCGGTAACACCGCCGCAGGTGCCTACCCCGGTGTAGCCTATACCGGTATGGAGACCCATCATCCCCTGTAGAATTATGACCTGTACTTCAGGTGTAAACAGCTCTATTCCTTCAGACCTGAAGGCTTCGCAAATCGATGCGAAAGTAGAAGGGGCTCAGGCCCCGTAATTAACGCCCTCTCCGGCCCCCAGGTGACCTGCTTTGTCTATTATCCTTTTCTTCTTGGCTTCGTCGATCACGATTTTAGGAATCATTGCTGCCTCCTTATCATTAATCTGGCTATATCATAGCAACTATCGCACTCTGATACCAGCACCGGTCTTGATGATATTACGGGCAGGCTGCCCGGTGGAGATTAATAATGGACAGAAGCTGATATATCGGTGAACCTGGGCCATATCACTTATACAAGTGCCTGAATAACTGGAGAAAATAACACGAAACCTGCAAATTATTGTCATTCTGGAGGACCCCGATACACCTTGATTCCTATCGGGGGACGAAGAATCTCAGAGTGGGGTAGATTTTGATTTATACCTTTTTGAGTCCACACTGATTACAAAGAATCCGGGGTGTTGAAAATCCTCCGATATGGTATAATTAGCCTGCAAACCCTTCGTGCCGGGGTGGCGGAATAGGCAGACGCAGAGGACTTAAAATCCTCCGCCCTTAAAAGGCGTGTGGGTTCGAGACCCTCCCCCGGCACCAGTTTCCCCAGTGACATTATTCTGCGATGAGACGTCTTACTCCCCGCGACCTATCAGTTAATATTCACTTCCATCCCCGGCCTGCCTTTGTTTTCGTCCGTCAACCGGTACGAAAAAACTATTTCACAATTAGTACTACATGTTTAAAATAATGAAACATAACTGGATTATGCCCTTTTACCGGAGACGACTGAGGTTCATATCCCGGAAGGTAAAGATATTGCTGCCTGAGAGTATGTTATGAGACAATATCCAGATTCGATATTCCTCATGGAACCAGGGCTTCGGTCAACCTGATATAATAACCGGTAGAGTCAGGACCTGGAAAATTGGGAAATATGATATATATCCTTTTAGGATGCCTGGGCTTGGGCCTTATCATGCTGTTCGATTTCCTGTCTTTGTGGAAAAAAGACAGGCTTAAAATCCTGTCCTGGACAGCAGGCTCCTGCCTGGTCTGTTATTCTGTGGTTATGCTATGCCTGTCGCCGGACAAACTGGGCTTTCCGTTATGGGTCATGATAACCGGTGGGGTGTTAACGATATGTTTTTGCTTCCTCATGTTTTATACGCTTTTTATGAACTTGCCTTTCCGGCGGACCTATTATAAATCCCGGCAGAAATCTGTACTGATCAGGAGCGGATGCTATGCTCTGGCGCGTCATCCGGGAGTACCGGCCCTGGCTTTATTGCTTTGTTCTCTTTTGCTATTTTCCGGCGCAAGGCTGCTTTTGATTGCTGTTCCTGTCTTCATCCTTGCGGATATCCTGCTGGTGATTGTTGAGGACAGGTACGTCTTTCCACGTATTTTTCCTGATTACGCAGCATACAGGAAAGAGACGCCCATGCTTATCCCGAACAAAAAAAGTCTAAAAGTATTTATTCATAACGGGAAAAAAGGTATAATATGACAAAAAAAGTTGAGGGCCACTGATGACGGAATTAGCGAAATTGTTCAAACAGGGCAAGTATGAGGAAATCTGGCAGACATGCTGCGGTTTTATCGACCTGAACATCAACGATTTCCTGAAAATCCAGGAACACCTATTGCGGGAGCAATTACAACTTTTAAACTCATGTGAACTAGGCAGGACCATCATGCGCGGGGCGAGCCCCACGACGGCAAGCGAGTTTCGTAAATCGGTGCCCCTCACCACCTATGCCGATTACGCTCCGTTCCTCCTGAACAAAAGGGAGGATGTCCTGCCTGAAAAACCGAAGGTCTGGATGCATACCTCGGGCAGGTCCGGGGAATATCCCTTCAAATGGGTGCCCGTATCCCCGCGGCAATATGAAGAACTGGGGCCTACCTTTCTGGCCAGTGCCGTTCTGGCATCTTGCAGAGAGAAAGGAGAGGTAAACCTGAGGTTTGGCGACCGGTATCTCTATGCCCTGGCGCCTCCGCCCTATTTTACCGGTGTGGCGGGACGTCGTGTCTATGAATTCGGCTGTTTTCATTTTTTACCCCCCACGGATAAAGCCGAGGGAATGGACTTTACACAGAGAATCCAGGAAGGATTTAAACTGGCCCTGTCGGACGGAATGGAAATGTTCGGCGGTCTTACGAGTGTCTTGATTGCTATCAGCGACCGGTTTGGGGGGACCAGCGGTCTGAAAACCTTGCGGCCCCTATTGCTGAAGCCCAGGGCATGTTACCGTATCCTGCGGGCGCTGGTCAGGAGTAAAGCGGCCAGGCGCAGGATGCTGCCCAAGGATGTCTGGTCCTTGAAGGCCATAGTAACCGGAGGTACCGACACCAACGTTTTTAAAGAAAAAATCAAGGAACTGTGGGGACGTTATCCACTGGACATATATGCCTGTACCGAGGCCGGCATGATAGCGATGCAGGCCTGGGACTATCAGGGGATGACCTTTTTACCATATCTTAATTTTCTTGAGTTCATACCCGAGCTGGAATGTCTGAGGAGCCGTGAGGACCCCGAATACAAGCCTGAAGTGCTGCTTCTGGACGAGGTCGAAGTGGGCAAAAAGTATGAAATAGTTATTACCAGCTTCCTGGGCGGGCCGTTCGTCCGCTACCGGGTCGGCGATTTGATCAAGATAATCGCTCTCCAGGATACCCAGCTTGGCATCAATATACCTCAAATGTCGTTTTACTCGCGGGTTGACGACCTGCTGGACATAGCCGGGTTTACCAGATTAACCGAAGGCGTCATCTGGCAGGCCGTGGAGAAAGCTGGTATATTATATATCGATTGGACAATCCGAAAAGAGATAGTGAACCGCCAGCCGGTATTGAACCTTTACCTGGAGCTCAAGCCAGAAAATACCATGTCCAGAGAGGAGATTGTCCAGGCGGTACACGGGTCTCTCAAGGAACTGGATGCTGACTATGCCAGCCTGGAGGCCGTAACGGGACTGAAGCCGCTGAAGGTTACCCCGGTCAAAGGCGGATCTTTCGCTGCCTATACGCAGAAACAGCGGGACCGCGGAGCCGACCTGGCACACCTGAAAATTCCCCATATCAATCCCTTCGACAACATGATAGACTCGCTTACCCAGGAATAATATTTAGTGTATAGAATGTAATTATATGAGTTTTAATATCTATGCCATTATCCCACTGATAAGCGTCATCGCCTATCTCACCCTTATCAGTGTTATTATAGGGCGCCCTTTCGCGACCAGAGGCTACCGGATATTCACCGTATTTATCACTGTCTCCATGATGGTCAGCTTCTGCTCGTTTATACTGCATTCCAACGCTTTTCCCTCTCAGACCATCTGGTGGAACAGGGTACAGATGGCCCTGGTAGCGCTGTCTCCCATTATCTATTTCCATTTCACCCGCGCCTTCTTCAGAAGGCCGGCGGGGGTACAGACATATCTGGGATACCTGGTCTGGATAGGCATCACGGTCTACATCATGATGGGCGGCATTCTCAAGAGTTCATACGTACAAAACGGGCTGTTGTACTTCGAAATCGATATCCTGTTCTATCCGCTCCTGGTATTTGCCGGGTTGTTCATGATACCGGCCATAGTCAATATCTTCTTGATGCTTAAAATGACTACAGCCCCGCTGGAAAGGAACCGTCTGGTCTATCTGGCCGCCGCTGCTATAATCTGGGCGGCTTTTATGGCCACCAACATCTCAACTTATCTGTCAAACTATTCCATCGACCAGATCGGCAATTTCCTGAACTCCCTGATCATCACCTATGCTATTCTCAAATACCAGTTGTTCAATATAACACTGGTCGCGAGACGGGTCATCGCCTATTTCATGACACTGGTTCCGCTGGCCGGCATATTTATCGGGCTTATTATGCTGTTCCAGAACCTTCTTCCCAATCAGTCCACCACTGTCGTTTTGCTGTTTGCGACGGCTCTGGCGTTCATATTGCTGTTAACCGTCCGTTTTCTCTGGCGTCATATCCTGGAAGCTATCGACCGGTTTTTCTACCGGGACACTTATGAGCACAGGCAGATACTGCTTAATCTCAATACCGAAATGGGGGGTATTATTACAGTAACCCAGTTGGCCCATGAAATTCTGCCCTCCCTGTGCAAGGTCTTGAAGGTAAATAAAGCGCACCTGCTGCTGCGGGATATAAGCACGGGCTTCTTCATGCACCAGTATGCCTATCCGCCGACCGATGAAAAAGCCCGTGCGCTGTCCTTTGAGACGGATAATTTAATTGTCGGCTGGCTGGAAAAGAACCGCAGGCCCCTGGAAATGAAGCAGATTTCATACCTGCCGGAATTTAAAGGCCTGTGGCAAAAAGAGAAAGAACAGATAGAGAAAGCCAACTACGGACTGCTGGTACCTATTGAGAACCATGATCTCCTGATCGGTGTGTTTGCTTTGGGACTGAAAAATGACGGCGCTCCTTATACCCAGGAGGATTTCGAGATGTCGATGAAGGTCTCCAACCAGGCCGGCATGATGCTCGAGAATGCCCAGTATTATTCCCAGGCCCTGTTAAAGGCCAATACAGACGGCCTCACACAACTGTATAATCACCGGCATTTCCACGAACACCTGGACCAGGAAATAAGCCGCGGTTCGCGCTTCGGTACGGTTTTTTCGCTGATTTTCATGGATATCGACCACTTTAAAACATATAACGATAATTTCGGCCATCTGGCTGGCGACGAAGTATTGCGCCGCATCGGCGAACATATCCAGGGCTCCATCAGGAATATTGATATTGCCGCCCGGTACGGGGGTGAGGAGTTTGCCATTATCCTGCCGGGGACCAGCCTGGAGGATGCCCGTATTATGGCGGAACGCATACGAAAGACCATTGAAACCCGCACGACTCAGCGCGCCATGCCTGTGACGGTGAGTCTGGGCGTGGCCCAGTGGCCCATAGACGGTGTTATCAAAGAGGATCTGATATCCAGGGCTGACAAAGCGTTGTATCTGGCCAAACAAAAGGGAAGGAACTGTACCTGCCTTTCCAGCGAAATCCCTGAGGAAGAAATCGTCACGGCTATCCTGTCCAAGGCCGACACTAATCCGAAATCATTAAGCATCCTCTATGCCCTGGAGGCTATCGTTGATGCCAAAGACCACTATACCTACGGTCATTCACGAAAAGTGGCTGAATACGCCGTGGCCATCGCGGAGGTTTTGAGATTGCCCAGGGATAAGATTGCCATGATACGCGTGGCGGGCATGCTGCATGATATCGGAAAGATCGGCATACCCGATGCGCTGCTGAACAAGAAAGAGACTTTGACTGAGGAAGAGTGGGAACCGATCAGGGCACATCCCCAGTTGGGGGTAGCGATCCTCAAGCACATTGTTGAGCTGTCGAGCTGTCTGCCCGCCATCCTGTATCATCACGAATACTATAACGGCAGCGGTTACCCGGCCGGACTGAAAGGGAAAGACATTCCCCTGGAAGCCCGCATATTGTGCATCGCGGATGCCTACGAAGCGATGACCTCCCCGAGAGTTTACCGCAAGCAACTGGATTCTCAGGAGGCGTTGATGGAGCTGAGAGTAAACGCCGGCAAACAATTTGATCCGGAGATTGTGGAAACATTTTGCAAGATAATGGTAATGACGCCGTCAGAAAAAAAGTGATGTTATAGCCACTTTCTCCTTTTAAAATAGACCAGCAGGAGCACTCCGACAAGAAACATGAAACCTATAACCGCAAAATATCCCCAGCGGTACTCCAGCTCAGGCATGAACTTAAAATTCATTCCGTATACCCCGGCGATGAAGGTCAAAGGTATGAATATGGAGGCAAAGATGGTCAGTACTTTCATGACTTCGTTCATCTTGTTACTCACACTGGAAAGATAAATGTCCACCATCCCGGAGGTGGTGTCCCTGTAGCTTTCAACCGTATCGATAATCTGGATAGTGTGGTCGTAGACATCGCGGAAATAAGCGCCGGTCGTTTTGCGAATAAGTGTCGATTCACACCTTTCCAGTCCGCTGACCAGCTCCCTCAAGGGCCAGATGGACTTCCTTAAAAATATCATCTGGTTTTTCAGCTCCCGTATATGCTGCAGGGTTTGTGTGGAAGGGGTTGCTGCCAGTTGCTGCTCTGTAGCTTCTATCTTCTCGCCGGCATTCTCCAGGATCAGAAAATAGTTGTCGACTATTGAATCGAGCAGTGTATAGGCCAGGTAGTCGGAGCCTTCTTTCCTTATACGTCCCCTGTTTCTCCTTATCCTGTCTCTTACCGGGTCGAAAACATCACCCTCACGCTCCTGTAAAGATATTACGAAATTCGGACCGATGACCAGGCTGACCTGTTCCGAATGTATTATATCCCTGTTGTCCCCGGGATAGAGCATTTTCAGAACGACGAAGATGTAGTCGCCATAGTCCTCCATTTTGGGACGCTGGTCGGTATTAAGAATGTCTTCCAGTAAAAGGGGATGCAGGCCGAAACGGATGCCCAGCTTCTCTATTATCTTGACATCATGAAGGCCGTCTATATTTATCCAGGTAACGGTTGGCTTATCCTTGAAGGGGAAGCTTTCCTCGATGGTCCCGGCTTCCTTCTCTTCATACCGGGCTTCATCGTAATCAAGGATGCGGATTTTAACCCTTTCAGCTTTCCTTTCTCCCAGGTAAACCAGTGTACCGGGAGGAAGCCCTGCTTTTTGTGACCTTTTTCTGATTAATGCACGCATGGTACACCTCTACTATCAGTTTATTCCAAAGATGTAAAAATTGTATGAGAACTGCACTCAATAATCAAACAGGAAATAGTTGAAAAAGGGGAAACCCTGTAAACCGGCTCCCGGCTTTATGCAGCTAATATCCGTTAAATAACCCAGACTAATTGCATCCTGTCTTTCATGCCGGTCTTATGACGGCTGTGTTATTCTTGATTATTGTCAAGCCCCGATTGCTGCTCAAGGCACTTTTGAAAGAGAGGTACAGATTAGTGGCCGGAAAAATAAAACAACTCATAGACACGATCGTTGAGGTACGTTCCAAAGGCAACGAGACTATCCGCAACACCACCCTGGCGAAAATCATGCTGAAGGGGGTTAACCCGGATATCTACAATGAACAAAGCCCTGATAATGAAGAAGTAATCGCCAGGATCAGGCAGATCGCCGGCGACATGGGCGTAAAAATCTGAAAGAGGTAATACGATGAGTGTAAAAGTGGCATATTCAGTACAGGAAGCGGTTAACGAAAATATCGCGGAGATAAAAAAGAAGACGGGTGACATCGACAGCAGACTGGTGGTCTTCTTCGCCTCTTCGAAATACGACCTGGAGCAGGTAGGCGCGGGACTGGAAAAGGAATATCCCGGCGCCGAGGTTATAGGCTGCACCACCTCGGGGGAAATAACGTCCGGCCTGATGCTGAAAAACAGTGTGGTAGCGGCAGTGCTGGATGCTGGGACGATTTCGGATGCCGCAGTTGCCATGGTGGAAGGGATCAAAGAACAGGACAACCTCGAAAAGTCTCTGGCGGTCCTGGAAAAGCACTACGGACGGAAGCTTTCGGCTATGGACGTCGGCGAATACGTGGGTATTATACTCTTTGACGGGCTTTCCGGTTCTGAAGAGAAGGTCATGGACAGGCTGGGAAATCTTACGGACGTCATCTTCGTAGGGGGATCAGCCGGGGACGACCTGAAATTCAAGCGGACCTGTGTCTTTGCCGGAGGCAAAGCCCGCAGCAATGCGGCTGTCCTGGCGCTGATTAAACCCGCTGCTGGTTTTGAAATTATAAAAACGCAGAGCTTCAAGCAGCTCGATCAGACACTCAAGGCCGATGAGGTGGATGAGGAAAAAAGGACTGTGATCCGGTTCAACGGCCGGAGTGCGGCTGAAGCCTATGCCGGAGCGGTGGGAATCCCGGTTGAAAAGGCCTCCGATAAATTCATGACCAATCCCCTCGGTCTGATGATGGGCAATGAGCCGTTCGTGAGAAGCCCGCAGCAGGTCAAAGACGGCAAGATGGTCTTCTACTGCAATATCAAGAAGGGGATGGAGCTGGCCGTGCTGGAATCGACCGATATTGTCCAGGATACCCGCCGGGCCCTTGAGAAGGCCCAAAACGCGGCCGGGCTGATTAATTTCAACTGTATATTAAGGACGCTGGAGCTGGAAGCCAAGCAGCAGACCGGGGAGTTCGGCAAGCTTTTCAGCGATATGCCCACGGTCGGTTTTTCAACCTACGGCGAGGCCTATCTGGGGCACATCAACCAGACCGCCACGATCCTGGTACTGAAGTGAGAATAGTCCGCTAACAATCATCCAGATCTGAAGTTGACATCCAATTCGCTCGATTCATCAAGATTTCAGGAATATTACTGAAGTCTTCATACGGAATAGCCTGGAATTTTGACATTTCGATTGCGAGTTAGCACAAGGCCCTCCGGGGGAAAACCCGGGGGGCTAGATTTCTTTTCAATAGTCTGCAGTAAACGGATCGCGGTTCACCCGGCATGATGGATTACCGGAAATGTTGACACTTCAGTTCTGTATGAGTATTATCACATAAGTTAATCAATCGTCGAAGAAGAGTAACTGTAAAGGAGGTCTCACGATGTCTGACTCTCCCACTCCTGCCGGAAGTCTTACAGCCTATCCAGCAAGCCTGAGCGTGGACTACCCGGACCGGAATTTGAACAGGTTGACCAGTTTTTTCCGCCTTTTTACCTCGATACCGATCTTTATCATCCTGGGGCTGATCGGTATGGGGGTTTCCAACACGGGATCGGATGCCGATTCATGGTTTACCGTCATGACAGTCGGCGGCGTCCTGTTTTTGCCCCTGGTGTTGATGATTCTTTTCAGGAAGAAATATCCCAGGTGGTGGTTTGATTGGAACCTGGCCCTGACGCGTTTCACCTACCGCTGCACGGCCTATTTTGCCCTGCTGCGGGATGAATATCCTTCCACGGATGAGGAGCAGTCAGTCCATCTGGACCTGGTCTATCCCGATGTGCAGAACGACCTGGGGAGGGGATGGCCGCTGATAAAATGGTTCCTGGCTATTCCCCATTATATTATTCTTTGTTTCCTGGGCATCGCCGCCTGGATTTGTGTTATAATAGCCTGGTTCGCCATCCTGTTTACCGGGCGTTATCCCAGGGGTCTGTTTGATTTCGTGGTAGGCGTGGGAAGATGGGGACTCAGGGTCCAGGCCTATGCCATGATCCTGACAACGGATAAATATCCCCCGTTCACACTGGAAGGCTGAGGCAGGATCGGACCGGATCACTCCTTATAAGGGCATACATTTCCTTCCCCTTGCCGCTTTCTCTTGAAAAAAGCGGATAATTTTCAAGGGGAAGGATGCCTCGATATACGAAATATTATCATGGTTTCCTTCGACAGGCTACGAACGTGACAACAAACCGGATATCGCGGCATTTTTCCAGGTACCCTGGTGCAGGATGATATATGTCAGGTGGTGGGTGCCCATTGTGAAGAAAAACAAGAAGTAAAAAGAATAAACTCACCAGCCAGATCATGAGATCAACGGTATTACATACCATTACTTTTCCGGAGGCATCCGTTTTATGACGGACTCCGGCCAGTGCCTTGCCTTGTTGACCTATATGATAAAGTGTATAATTTGACAGAATCCGGTTCAGTCGTATATCGAAGGTATCTCAGGAGCGATAAAATATGGCGGTGTGTTCAATCGTTGACTGGGCTAAACACCATCGAACCGCCCTGTTACTGGCTGGGATCCTGCTTGTCAGCATTTTCCTGAGGTTCTATGATCTCGGCGCCGAAAGTGTATGGCTGGATGAAGCTGAAAGCATCAAGGAGTCCGCTTTATCGATTCAGAAAATAGCGGAGCATTCCAACCAGCCCCCGCTTTATTTTCTCCTTTTACGCGGTTGGATACACCTCTTCGGTACGAATGAAATAGCCCTCCGGTCATTGTCCGCGATATTCGGCGTCCTGGCGGTACTGCTGGTTTTCCTGACGGGCAGGGCGCTTTTCAATCCCCGGGTAGGACTGATCGGCGCCTTTCTTGTTTCTTTGGCCTATTTCCCGGTAGCCTACTCCCAGGAAGCCAGGGCATACAGTCTGCTGCTTATGCTTTCGCTGCTGTCAATGTGGACTTTCGTGGAGATTCTCAGGACCGGTAAATATTGGACGTATCCCGCCTACTTCGCGTCCGGCTTCCTGCTGATATATACGCACTTTTACGGGCTGTTCATTATCCTTTCCCAGGTGCTGTTCTTCCTTTTATTTTATAAAAAATACAAAGACCAGAGATGGAAATTCCTGTATTCGGCAGGGCCGTTGTTGATTTCCGTTATTCCACTAATATTGCTGCTTAAAAACAGGATCTCGGTGATATATACTCACGGCTTCTGGATTCCAAGGCCGGGTGTGGGAGAATTATTCAGTACTATCAGTAATTTTTATGCAATGGGTCCGGGCCGGATAGCGATCCCTGTAATAATATGTCTGCTGGCGATAGCGGGACTCTTCATAATAGCGCGTATGGAGAAAAAGCCGCTCCGGGTGAAAGCCAGGAAACATCAAAGGGACAAACCGGTTTGGCAAATACACTTTGAATCCCCGGAAAGAACCGTGCTGCTGCTTCTCTGGCTGGGCCTGCCTGTTTTGATACCCTTCATTGAATCCCAGATCATGACGCCTGTTTACCAGTCCAAGTATGCTATCGGCGCGCTGCCGGCACTTTGCCTGCTGTCCGCCAACGGGTTAAACAATATCAGGTGGACCTGGGTCTTTTACCCTGTATTGATAGTGATCGTGGTCCTATCTGCGATCGGACTGCATAGCTATTACATAAACGATATCAAAGATCAATGGAGGGAAGTAGCCGGGCTTATTGATGCAGAAGCCGGGGTTGAGGATGTCATTGTGGTCTGCGAGGAGTATCACAGGGTTCCTCTTAACTATTATTATAAGGGAAATCTGCGCCGGGAAGGCATCAACAGCCTCCAGGACGCGAAGAAGTTCGTGGACTCGGAGACCGGAAGCATGTCCGGAAAGGAAGGCCGGCTGTGGCTGGTCCTGGTCTATAACAAACAGCCCGTACTGGAATATTTCATTGATAGCTATGGCCAGAGTTCAATCGATCTGGCCCGAAGGTACACGGGAATAACCGTGGTGCGGATGGATATTGCCGCTTCCGACCTGAATAAAGTGGAGCGGTAAAAAGAATACACGTATTCTATTTTCCTGTCGGGACACCTTGCTCCGACAGGATTTTTTTTATTTCCGAAAGCTTGTCCACGGTAGCATACTCTCCCTCCAGAATGCACTCCTGGGAGCGGTGGAACTCGGCCGGGGCGATATGCGCCAGGTGAGGGTGTATAACCACGTCAGCGCCTTCGGTAGCCTGCCGGGTGGAAAGGTAGGTGGTTATATAAATAGTCTGTATCACCACATTGAGAAGAGAGGGTTCTTTAACCTGGGCGCTGTTGACCAGGTAGTCCGCTCTTTCCGATCTAGAGGGCGTGATATCCACGGCAATGATAATATCCGCCCCCATTTTTTTAGCGGCGCTGACCGGGACCTGGTTTACCAGCCCCCCGTCAACCAGGTATCTTCCGTCCCTTTTCACCACCGTGAATATGACCGGGATCGAAATACTGGCACGGACGGCCTCCAGGACCGAGCCCCGGTCGATGACCACCTCATCACCAGTAATGATGTCTGTGGCGATGCAGGAAAGGGGTACGGCCAGTTCTTTGAAATCAACATCACCCATGAAGCGCCTTAGCAGCGCGGTAACGCGTTTGCCGCCGACCAGACCGCTCCTGGCAAGCGCCAGGTCAACCAGGGATGTCATCCCTATCCAGTCCAGTTGCATGGCCTGTTTCCTGAGCAGGCTTGAATCATGCTCCCTGGCGTACAAGGCGCCTACCAGCGCTCCAATACTGGTCCCGGCGATATAGTCGATCGGGATTCCTTCCCTTTCAAATACTTCCAGCACGCCGATGTGCGCCAGGCCACGGGCATAACCGCCGCCTAAAGCCAGTCCTACTTTCTTCCTTTCAGTCCGGTACATAACGGCTCTCCTGTACAATTTCTTTAGCTAAAAGTATAACACAGGGAGGGAATAACTGCAGTCAACAGGCCGCCGCCCACGGGAACGGCTGGAATCTCCTGTAATATATTAAGACTCATTATTAATATTAATAACGGATCTTTACCTGTAATTCCCCACTGGAGAAAAGGGTTTTACTTAAAAGCTATTCTGTATGTGTCCGACCAAGGTGAGGGATACGCTCAGTTATTGATAAGGAGAATAGGGTTGTCAACTACCAACGAAAATTTGCAGGCTGCTTTTGCCGGTGAAAGCCAGGCCAGCGAAAATACTTATACCAGTTTTTTAACCAGTTCCAGCTCTTCTTCCCTGTTATTTACGCGGCCGTCCAGCCTGGCTTCCCGCAGTAACTCAAGCATTTGGCTGATACGCGGACCGGATGCCAGACCTGCTTTCGCCAGGTCGTTCCCATTTAAAGAGGGCCGTACATGGCGGAGCCGGCTTAAATAAAGCTCGATATGCCGGCGTACAATTTTTGAATCAACAGCCAGCAGGTTGGTCAGGATAGCTGCTTGAGAATGCACGTGGAGACAACTATAAATCCGTCCGGGGGAAAGTTCGGGCTCCTCAAGGTGCTTCAGTTCGGCTTTCAGTGCCAGCGTATCTTCCAGGTTGCGAGCAATAGCACGCGGCAGCTTAAGATAAGCTGACAGATCGGCCAGTTCCTGCGGTTCGAGGTGGTAGACCAGAAATGCCAGGTTGATGTGCTCGGGCGGAGTGTAGGGCTGGAGCATACCGCGCGCCCTGGCGATTTTCCCGGTCAGCCAGCGCTCGGCTTTCAAGGAGGGACATATCTTTGCCAGCAGTCCCAGCTCGCCGGCGCGGAAGAGCGCTTTCTCCGGGCGTTCTTCTTTCAGGCATAACTCCAGCTCGTGCCTGATACGGTCGCCGCTGACGACACCCAGATAGTCGATGTCCCTGCGGAATATTTCAAGAGTAAAGGGCTCTATATGAAAACCAAGCCTTTTCTCGTAGCGGATGGCCCGCCACAGGCGTGTGGCGTCATCCTTGAAGCTGTTTTCATGAAGTATGCGGACCACCTTTTTATCCAGGTCTTCCCTGCCCCGGTAAAGATCGATCAGCTCTCCGAATCGCGAGGGTTCCAGGTAGACGGCCATAGCGTTGATGGTGAAATCGCGGCGGATAAGGTCGCTGTTTATGTCGCTGGGTTTGACATGGGGCAGCGCCCCGGGACGGGAATAGCCTTCCGACCTGGCCGCGGCGATATCAACGCTCCACCTGTCCCAGCGGATCTTGGCGGTATTAAAGCGGCTGTGTGCGATGACACGGCCGTTTACAATCCCTGCCAGCTCACCTGCCAGCTTGATGGCGTCGCCTTCGGCTACCAGGTCGAGGTCCTGGTTCGGCCGTTCAAGTACCAGATCACGCACCACCCCGCCCACCAGGTAGAGCTTCTGGTTTAACCCGGCGGCTGTTTTTCCGGCCAGCAGCATGAAGTCAACCAGTTCGGCCGGCACTTGTCCGCGGATGCTGCTGCTTAAATTATCTGTCTGTATCATTTGGCGTTATTATAGCATATACGACGGGAAAAAGAATCCAGTTCTCTTGCAGAAATATCATGAAAGATGTCATGCTGGAGTCCACCGCAGGCGGACTCCAGCATTCCAGGGTGGATGGGGACACTATTTTCCGAACAGAATTGTATGCCATCACAGGCTCATTTGGGATTATTTAATAATGGATCAAGGGAACTTTCCGTTCGTTTAGCCTTTAAGATATAATAAACTTGATGAAGGAATATAAGTATTTCACCCTTATCACGGGTTTTTTCGTAGCCGTACTGATCATATCTAATATCGCTTCAAGTAAAATCCTGGTCTTGGGACCGTTTACTTTCGACGGCGGTACGATCCTTTTTCCCATCAGCTATATATTCGGTGATATACTGACTGAGGTCTACGGTTACCGCAAGAGCAGGCAGGTGATCTGGATAGGCTTCGCTGCGACGCTGCTGATGGCGGCGGTGCTGTCCGTAGTCGGCTTTTTACCGTCGGCTCCCGGCTGGGAGAACCAGGATGCCTATCTCAAGATACTAGGCACCACCCCCCGCATTGTGGCGGCCAGCCTGGCGGCCTATTTCGCGGGTGAGTTTTCCAACTCGTATCTGCTGGCCAGGATGAAGATACTGACCCGGGGCCGCTGGCTTTTCACGCGCACTATAGGGTCTACCATCGTCGGGGAAGGGGTAGATACGGTCTTTTTTACCTGCATCGCTTTTGCCGGGACCGTTCCGGGCAATACGCTGGTTGCCATACTGGTATCGAACTACCTTTTCAAGGTGGGCTTCGAAATCGTCGCCACGCCCCTGACCTATGCACTGGTCGGGTTCCTCAAGAAGCATGAGCAGGTGGATGTATACGACCGCGGAACGAACTTCAATCCTTTCGTGGATCTCTGGAAGGCGCACCCCGGCCTTGACAGCAATTCAAGGAGCCACTAAAACGGAGAAAGAATACGGGTGGATACCCGGGCGGGAGAATTCAGCGGGGGCGATAGTCTTCCGGAACGAGTCCGGACGCCTGCTGTATCTGGTCCTGCATTACGAAGAGGGGCACTGGGGTGCTCCCAAGGGACATAGAGAGGACGATGAGAGCCCCGGGGAGACGGCCAGACGGGAAATCCGCGAGGAAACAGGACTGGAGCAGGTCCGTATTAAAGAGGGGTTCTGCGAGCAGATATCGTACTCGTTCCAGGGCTCTGACGGCACAGTCCGCAAGTCCGTGATCTATTTTCTGGCGGAGACCGGCTTCAGCGCCGTCCGGCTTTCCGCGGAACACGTTGATTTCTGCTGGATGCCGCTCGAAGAGGCCCTGGAGAGAATCACCTATGCTGACGAAAAGGCGGTACTGCAAAAGGCCGCCGGCTATTTAGCCGCCGGCGGCCTGAGAGAGCGTGGATCTGAGTCCTGAGAGGCCGCCCTCGGCTGCCCGTCTTCTTGTCATAATACCCGGTTTATTGATATACTATAGAGTTGTTTGTCAGGTACCGATATGGAATATGAAACGATAATAGGTCTTGAAGTGCATGCCCAGTTGTTGACACGCAGCAAGATGTACTGCCGCTGTTCGTCGGACTATGCCAGCGCGCCGCCCAACACCCACGTCTGCCCGGTGTGCATGGGTATGCCCGGCGTGCTGCCTACCCTGAACAGGCAGGCCATCGAGTACGTTATGATGACAGCCCTGGCCCTCAACTGCGGCATTTCAGCCTACTCGAAATTCGATCGTAAAAATTATCCCTATCCCGATCTGATGAAGGGCTACCAGATTTCACAGTATGATGCGCCCATCGGGAACAGGGGCTGGATGAATATCGAGGCGGACGGAGTCAAAAAGAAAGCAGGCATCACGCGGGTACACCTGGAAGAAGATGTGGCCAAGATGATCCACCACGGGACGGAGAGGGGCGGAGGCTACAGCCTGGTTGACGTTAACCGGGCGGGAGTGCCGCTTATGGAGATCGTGGGAGAGCCGGACCTGCGTTCACCGGAAGAGGCCAGGCAGTATCTGATCAAGCTGCGCAGTATTTTGCAGTACCTGGGAGTATCCACTGGCAACATGGAGGAAGGGAGTTTCCGCTGCGATGCCAATATCAGCATCCGCCCGCTTCACAGCCAGGAGTTAATGCCCAAGGTTGAGGTGAAAAATATGAACAGCTTCCGCGCCGTAGCGCGGGCGCTGGAGTATGAAGCCAAAAGGCAGAGAGTGCTGGTTGAAGAAGGCGGGGTACCGGAGCAGGAGACCCGGGGATGGGTGGAAGAAGAGGGTAGAACAGTCTCCCAGCGCAGCAAGGAACATGCTCACGATTACCGCTACTTCCCGGAGCCCGACCTGCCCCCGCTTAATATCGAGCCTGCCTGGGTGGAAAAGATGCGGGCGCTTTTACCGGAATTGCCGGAAGCACGGCGGGACCGTTTCATGTCCCAGTACGGGCTTCCGCTGTACGATGCCAATTTGCTGACCGAGACCAGGGCTATGGCTGAGTATTATGAAAGATGTTTTACAGTAGGGGATGCTTCCCCGGTCAGGGCCAAGGCCATCAGCAACTGGATGCTGGGTGAATTCACGCACCTGCTCAATGCCACCGGCAGCGAGATCGCTTCCGCCAGGGTCGAGCCCGGCGAGCTAAGCGGACTGATCGACGCTTTGCAGAAAGGCAGTATTAACAATACCAGCGCCAAAACGGTCTTCGAGGAGATGTTCAGGACCGGTAAAAGCGCTTCAGAGATAATAAAACAGCAGGGTTTGAGCCAGATAACCGATTCACGTGAAATAGAGGCGGCCGTCGAACGGGTTATCGCGGACAATCCCCAGCCGGCGGCGGACTACAGGGTGGGGAAGACCCAGGCTATGAAATTCCTGGTAGGCCAGGTTATGAAAGCTACCCGCGGCCGTGCCAATGCAACGCAGGCGCAGGAGCTTCTGGTAAAAAAGATCGAGGGGAATTAACAAATGTCATTGTATTTCAGTATTGCCATTATCATCATATCGATAGGACTGGTACTGACGATCCTCTTCCAGGTCAAGGGAGGAGGCCTCGGCGGAATATTCGGTCAGGCCGATACGGTCTATCGCACCAAACGGGGTGTGGAGAAAACCCTCTTTCAGCTTACCATTGTCCTGGCGGTCCTGTTTATCATTATCTCCATGGTGGCCTTAAGGGTATCCTGAGCAGCGGTTGTCCACGGTCCGGAAACTCCGCTGTTTTTGAGGTAATGGAGTTATACCGTTGTCCCCTTCTATCTGTTAGAAGGGGATTAACGTTTTAGTGCAAACTTACTAATCTTATAATAATATGGAGTATTATAGGACTCCGCCTGGGTCGCCTGCCGGTGCGCCGGACATCCTCCGCAAGTTAAAAAGGAGACCTGAGCCTGCTCGGCTGAGGCTCAACCAGGCTTCGTCCAGACTATTTTAAAACGATTAGTAAAAGAAACTAAAGAAAATGAGTCAAATACTGCTATCAGGGAAGTGCTGCGGGGGAATATGGATACGGTATTTATCGTCATAGCTCTGGTGCTGGCCTACCTCATCGGGTCTTTCCCATCGGCTTTCATCGTGGGAAGACTATGCCGGGGAATGGATATACGCAAGGTCGGCAGCCGCAATATGGGGGCCATGAACACCTTCTACAGCGTGGGGTTCTGGTGGGGCATACTGGTCCTGTTTCTGGATATCGGTAAAGGGGCCCTGGCTGTAGCGGCGGCCTGGCAGCTTACCCATTCATACTACATCCAGATGGCTGCCGGACTGGCGGCTGTGCTGGGACATAATTTCCCGGTGTTTCTCAAGTTCAAGGGGGGAAAAGGCGGGGCCAGTTGCATCGGCATCCTGGTCTATCTCATGCCCTGGGGTATTCCCATCTACCCGGCTGTTTTCGGCCTTTCCATGTTGATAACCCGTTTTCCCACCCTGAGCTACAGCCTGGCGTTTCTCTGTTTCCCCTTCATAGCCGCCTTCCTCTACCCGGAACATAAGATTGAATATATCGTGTTTTCGATCATACTGCTGCTTATCCCGCTGCTGCGCTATATTCCCCGCATCAGGGAAATGCACGGGCGTTCGGGTGGAAGCTGGAAACATGTGGCGGTGAGGAAAAACCTCAAGGACAGGCTTTAACTACGGCTTTGTGTCCATTTCCTCCAGGATTTTCACGGCATCCCGCACGAATCCGGGACAGAGAGTAAAAGAAAAGCCCTTTTCCTTTGATGCCGCCTGTCCTTCGGGTGTGCTGAGGTCGCATCCCAGCAGGTCTTTGCAATCGGTAGATCCGCGGACAGCCATGAACCGGTGGTTGAAATCCCTGACCAGAGCGTAGACCCTGTCTTTGACTTCCCGGGCGTTTTCCACATTCTGTTTTTCCTGCTTCAGACCGATTACCATATAAGCCCCGGTCACCGCGCCGCAGGTCTTTCCAGTCCGTCCCATGCCTCCGCCGAAACCAAGGGCTATTTTAAGTGCCTGTTCTTTATCCATCCCCAGTTCCCCGCTGAAAGCCGTTAAAACGGACTGTGCGCAGTTCATTCTTCCGGCGGCTATATTCTCCGCGGCGGAATCCGCTCTGTTCATGTTTTTTCTCCTTGTGGATTTAAAAGTATTGTATTCCATTTGGTAACAGAAAATAAAATCACCGGAGTTGTTTGAAATTTTTAATATTTCGTCTGAAAATCTTTGTTTTAATTGAAACTCCCTATTGACAAAATTGATTTTTATAGTATAATATAATTAAATAAATTAATAAGAGACTTAATTAAATTAATTTATTAGCAATATAAGTGAGGACGGGAAAATGTCTCAGGACTGGCATGAACTGACAAAGTTAACGGGGAATTCTCCCATGGTCGTTGAAAGGGTACGGCTGACGGACAAGGATATCCGCATAGAGGGGGAGTTTGAGCTTCCTCCCCTGGCCAGGCTTTCAGCCGAGGACCAGGTCTTTGTGATGGCTTTTATCCGCAGCGACGGTTCAATCAAGGAGCTGGAACGGGTCTTCGGGATCAGCTATCCAACGGTAAAGAGCCGGCTGGCCCGCATCACGGCCCGCTTCGAGTTCGCAGAGATCTCAACCTCGTCACCCCGGGATGAGATCATCGAGAAACTGGAGAGGGGTGAAATAACGGCTGCTGAAGCGATAGAGAGGTTAGCGCAATGAATATTCCTCCATGTTTGATGAGACTGAAAATCATTAATTCCGAACATCATATCAACCTGTGGCTGCCGCTTTTCCTGGCGTGGATTATCCTGGGAGCACTGGCACTGGTCCTGTCACCTCTGGTCGCCGTGCTGGTGGTGGTGCTCTGGCCTTTGGGCTGGGGTGAATTCCTGCTCCTGCTGGGACCGTACGTATACAAATGCGTGTGCAGCACCAGGGGTCTTTCGGTTAATGTAAATAACAGGTCGGAAGTAGTCCGTATATATTTTGTTTAAAATAATTGCCTTAAGGAGGCTGAAATGAGTGACGCACATAGAAAAATACTGGAAATGCTGGCCGAAAAAAAGATCAGCGTAGAAGAGGCTGAAAGGCTGATTTCGCTGATCCCGGCGGAATCCGGACGCGAGGAGGTAAAGGAAGTGAAAAAACCGGCTAAATATCTACGGATCTCGATAAAACCGACCGGCAACAGCGCCGAACCGGATGAGACGGGGACGGTGAACATCCGCGTGCCTGTTACGCTGATGAGGGCGGGCATAAGACTGGCCTCTATTATTCCTCCCAATGCCTATAACCGCATGGACGAGACCCTTAAAGAAAAGGGGATAGACTTCGATATGCGCCATATCACGCCGGAAAATATCGACGAGCTTATCACGGCCCTGAACGATCTCGAAGTGGATATCCAGGACAAAAAACAGACGGTACATATCTACGCGGAGTGAAACAGGTACTTTCACCGCAGCCGGGCATACGGAAAAATGAGTTTTCGTGTGCCCGGCTGCCGGACTGAAATCCCGGTCGGGAGTACTCAGCATGAATAACAGGAACACGGGCAGAACTGAGACAAAATCTTCAAGGACAGCCGGTTTCACCTGTTTGTCCAGGGCAGCCTCGTACGTGGATAAAAGAGAGTGCTACTCTGGACCGGACAGCATCGCTTATAGGCTGATCCCACTGTTTTTCAAGCTGCTGCTGAAATCCAAGTGGCTGTTCATGGTCTTCAGATGGCGTTTTTTCCCCAACGGCATATATGAATATGTTATAGCGCGGACCAGGTATTTCGATGCGGTGTTCGTTGAAGCCCTGGAAAACAGCTTCGACCAGATAGTGATTTTCGGGGCCGGGTTTGACAGCCGGACCCTGCGTTTCAATAGTTTGAATAAAGGCACGCGCGTATTTGAGCTTGACGCCCCGGCCACCCAGAGGGATAAAGTGAAGGTATACCTGGCTAAAAAACTGGTTTGCCCGGAAAACCTTGTCTTTGTACCGCTTGATTTCAACAGGGAGAGCCTGCCGGAGAAAATCGCTCAGGCCGGATTTGCTCCGGGCAGAAAAACCCTCTTCCTGTTAGAGGGTATAACGATGTACCTGTCAAAAGAGGCCGTGGAAAATACCTTCCGTTTCATCTCGGAGGCCGCCAGCTCAGGCAGCCTGGTAGTTTTTGACTACATACATGCCGCTGTACTTCGCAGGGAGCACGGGTATTATGGCGAACGGAAGATCTATGATACGGTGGCCCGGGTGGGTGAGGAATGGACGTTTGCCTTCGATGAAAGCGAGATTGATCGCTTCCTGGAGAAATACGGATTTCGTGAAAGGGACCACAGCCGCACACCTGAGCTGGAAGATAAATATTTCAGGAATTCACAGGGTTCCATAGTGTGCAGGATAAACGGCACCCACGCCATTGTCACGGGAATCAAGGTCTGAAGCTGGAGAAGGAGAAGGTCAGGATGAGGGTGTTCCAATAACCTTATCTCTCGTCTCTCGATTTCTGGTTATCTACCGCCGGATTCAGCGGTCCCTCTGAACCAGTCCCGTCGGTTCCGGTACTACCGGCGCCGGCAGTACCGTCATCCTCTTCCTTCTTCCACCTGACTTTCATGATGATTATAGGAATGGTGATGGCCAGGATAACCACCGCGATGAATTGCGCCTGGTGCAGGCCGAATAGGAAAGGCGTGCCGGTGCGGATGAAATCGATCCCCAGACGCCAGGCGGCATAGAAGGAGTAATAGACGGCGAAAAGCGCCCCCTCCGGTTTGAGCCGGTCTTTCAGCGCCAGCAGTATACCGAAAACGGCCAGGTCGTAAAAAAGCTCGAATATCTGGGTAGGGAGTACAGGAACCCCCAGTGGAGCGTAGGAGTTGGGATGCTGCCATATGACAGCCAGGCATGAATGGGATTCTATACCGTAGCAGCAGCCGTTGAAGGTACAGCCGATCCTGCCGATGGCCTGGGACAGGATAATGCCGGGCGCTATCATGTCTCCGAAGGCCAGGAAGGGAAACTGCCGGCTGATCCTGCTATAGACCCAGATCCCGATGGTCGCCCCCAGCACCGCACCCCAGATGGTCAGGCCGTCTCCGCTGAATATCCGGCCCGGATAATGCAGGTAGAAATCGAACTGGTCGATTACATGCAGGACCTTGGAAAAGACCATACCCGATAGAATGCCTATCACCGCTACAGTGAAGATGTTGTCCTGGTTGAGTATTTTTTGGGTCCTGTTTTGCCAGGCCACCCAGGATACCACGGTTATTACGCCGAGAGCAACCATCAGGCCGTACCAGCTCAAAGCTACCGGTCCGATTTGCACAATTACCGGATTGACATTTATATAAAAGACATTCATCTGATTTCAACCGCCTGTACGCATCTTAATTGGTTAAATGGACTCATCCGCTGAGGGCATCCACGAAGGACTGGGGATCAAAGGCCGCCATGTCCTCGCAGTGTTCGCCCACGCCGATATACTGCACGGGGATCTTCAACTGGTCGCAAATTGCCAGCGCGATGCCGCCCCTGGCTGTGCCGTCCAGCTTGGCCAGGAAGATTCCGGTGACCCCGGCGGCCTCGGTGAAAGACCTGGCCTGGACCAGTCCGTTCTGGCCGGTAGTTGCATCCAGCACCAGGAGGACCTCATGAGGCGCGGTGGGGTCGGTCTTGGCGGCGACTTTTTTGATTTTTTTCAGCTCCTCCATGAGGTTGAACTTGGTATGCAGCCTTCCGGCGGTGTCGATAATCAGGACCTGTGTATTCCGGCTTTTGGCGGCTGCCATGGCATCGAAGACCACCGCCCCGGGATCGGCCCCCGGCTGGTGGGCTACGATCTCCACGCCGATGCGCTCGGCCCAGGTCATGAGCTGGTCAATAGCCGCCGCCCTGAAGGTGTCCGCCGCCGCCAGAATGACCGATTGACCCTTGTTTTTGGCCTCAAAGGCCAGTTTCGCGATGGAAGTGGTCTTTCCGGAACCATTTACTCCTATAACCAGGGTTACCCTGGGCGGCGAAGCCGCCGGCGCATCGTTCGGAGGCAGGCTGAGTATTTTGACCATCTCTTTTTTAAGGGCGTCTTTGACCTGGCCTCCTTCCCTGAGTTTTTCCTCCTTGACCCGCTGTTTCGTCCCGGCGATCAGCTTTTCGGTGGTCTCCAGTCCTACATCCGCTGAAATCAGTACTTCCTCCAGTTCATCCCAGAGGGACTCGTCGAAAGTAGGGCGGTCGAAAAGGTGCATGGCTTTGGAAAACCAGCTATCTTTAGTGGGCTGAAGCGCCTTTTTAAACAGGTTTTTGAACAATTGTCAGGCTCCTTTTGTTGAATTTCCCCGGTTAAAAGCCGGAAATATTAACATTTCCTTAAAATTTATGCTGTATATTTAATAATGTGCGGGTAAGCAGAAAGCGAATTTTTTCATTTGGATCTCCTGGAATCAGCCCGGCCTTCAGCAAGCCGGGCTGATTCGATTTAACGACCCTTTTATTTTAAACCTTCCGGCAGTACCTCTTCCAGAATAATTATTGCCGCTTTTTTGTCCAGCGGCTCGTTGTTATTGCCGCACTTGGGGGACTGTATACAACTGGGACAGCCTTCCTGGCAGGGGCATTCAGCGATAGCCCTGAAGGTGGCTTTCCAGAGTTCGTTGATCATCTCGTAGCCCTTTTCAGCAATCCCGATTCCACCCGGATGAGCATCATAGATAAATATCTGGGCTTTGCCCGTGTCCGGATGGAAAGGAGTGGACACTCCGCCGATATCATTACGGTCGCACAAAGCAAAAAGGGGCAGAATGGAGATGGCGGCATGCTCAACCGCGTGTATTCCTCCGGGGAAGTCCAGTCCGGACTTTGATATCCGCTCTACTGCCGCCGGCGGAAGATCGAACCACAGTGAGACGGTATTGAAGATCTGGGGCGGTAGGTCCAGGACTTCCTCACCTATGATCTCTTCGGTGAGCTGGGCTTTCTTGCGGTAGCCGATAACGCTGGAATTGACTTCTACCTCTCCCAGGCAGACGGTAACCTGTCCGTACTGCCGCCTGTGGGTCTCTTTGACTATGCGCAGGTCCGATAGTTCGGTGGTACGGGTGTAATAGTTGACGTCCGCGGGTTCGACATAGGCGGTACGGCTTTCCAGGTCCAGGTTACTGACAAGGTAGGTATCGCCCTGGTGCAGGTAGATGGCCCCGGGATGCACCTGGTAAAAGGCCATGGCTGACTCTATGGTCTCCAGCAGGGCATCATCCTTTGTGTTGATGATGGCGTAGTTGCGACCTGAGGTAGACCTTATATTCACGCTTTGAGCGGGATACGACAGGCCGGGCGGAAAATACCATTTTCCGGAGCGCCGGCGCAGAAGGCCCACTTGCTCCATCTGCATGGTTTCCGGCTGCAAATCACTGCCGAAATAGGCAATATCACGATCGCTGAGGGGTAGTTCCCAGGCGGCACAGGCCAGGTGAGAACGCAGGATATAGGGATTAGCGGGGTTAATCAGGGCATTCTCAAAGCTTTTACGGAAGAAGTCCTCCGGGTGCCGCATAAAATACTGGTCGAGCGGGTTGTCCATAGCGATCAGGAAGCTGAGGGCCTTCTGTTTGCCTCTGCCGCTCCTGCCGGCCTGTTGCCAGGTACCGGAAATGCTGCCGGGATAGCCGGTCAGGACCGTGGCTTCCAGGTCTCCGATGTCTATTCCCACTTCGAGGGCAGTGGTTGCCACCACTCCGATCAGCTTGCCGGTGAAAAGGTCTTTTTCGATCCGCCGGCGGTCTTCGGCCAGATAGCCCGCGCGGTAGGGCTTTATTTGCAGGGAAAGGGGGTGATCGATCTGGGCCAGTCTCTGCCGTGAGTAGTTGTAAATCAGCTCCGTCAGCCGGCGGGTGCGGGTAAAAGTCAATGTGCGGATTTCCTTTTGCACCAGCTCGGTGAAGATATACGTAGCCTCGCTGTTGGCGCTGCGCCGGGACTCTTTTTTTTCGTCCAGCAGGGGAGGGTTCCAGAAAACGAAGTCCCTGCCGCCGCTGGGCGCGCCGTCAATGTCCACCACCTGGAAGGGAAGTCCGGTCAGCTTTTCGGCATGTTCGCCCGGATTGGCGATGGTAGCCGAACAGCAGATAAACTGGGGTTTCGTACCGTAAATTTCACACAGCCGGCGCAGTCTCCGCAGCACGCAGGCCACGTGCGAACCGAATACGCCGCGGTAGAGATGGGCTTCATCCACGACCACGTACCTCAGCCTGCGCAGCAGACGCGACCATGACTGATGGTTGGGCAGGATGCCTATATGAAGCATATCGGGATTGGTAATGAGTATCCTGGCCGACTGCTTGATTTCGGAGCGCTCGGCATGAGGGGTATCGCCGTCGAATGTGTCGAAATGCTGAAAAGAGAATAATTCCGGGCAAAACTGGGCCCGCAAAGAGCGCAACTGGTCCTGCGCCAGGGCTTTGGTGGGAAACAGGTAAAGGGCACGGCTGCTTTTTTCTGTCAGCAGGGACTCTGCCACGGGTATGTTATAGCACATGCTCTTACCGCTGGCGCTGGAAGTGGCAATCATCACGTTGGAGCCGCGGCGGACATAATTGACCGCTTCAGCCTGATGGCTGTAAAGAGGCCACAGGCTGTTAGCTTCAAGGCACTCCTCAAGGCTTTTTACCAGCGGGTGTTCCAGTTCGCCCTGATGGACCTTTCTGGGAGCGATTGACTCAACGTGGCTTATTTGACCGCTATAACCGGGTTGAGTGGTGAGATAGTGAATGAAGCCGGAGGTATCCACTGCCTATTCTCCGTCAGACCGACAGGATCTCGATTTCGTAGTCGAGCATTTCAAAATCGCCCTGACTATTTACCACGAGTTCAACCGCTTTGGAAAGGACTTCATTGGTAAAACGCTTATCGTTACTGACGAAACAAATCCCTATGGTGGCTACCTGCCATAAATCATTATCTTCAACCTCAGCCACAGAGATGTTGAATTTGTTTTTTAACCGGGCAGTAATCGATTTAACTACCTGTCTTTTCCCTTTAAGTGATAGGTTGTCAGGCAATCGCAGCTTGACTTTACATATGCCGACATTCACAACTCAATTATAGCGAATTGCCCAGGGTATGTCTAAACCGCTTTTTTCTGCTTCATATAGCAGTCGCGGCAGTAGACCGGGCGGCCTTCAGTAGGCTCAAACGGCACCTGAGTCTCAGCCCCGCACTCGGCACAGGTGACTGTATGCATCTGCCTGGGGCGCCCGCCGCCGTCTCCCCCCCTGTTGCGGCGCCGGTCCATCCGGCACTGGGGGCAACGGCTGGGATCATTTTGCAGACCATGTGAAGAATAAAATTCCTGCTCTCCCACTGTAAAGATGAATTCTTGTCCGCAATCACGGCAGCGAAGGGTTTTGTCTTCAAAAGCCATCCGACTGCACCTCCTTAAAATAGTGTGTCCATAATTTCCGGTGCAGTCTATTCACTTCCTGGACCCCTGGTTTGGTTTTTCCATATCGGCATTCTACCCGGGCACGCAACGGCTACGACTGACCAGTATACCAGACACTTCGTCTATTATTATACACCCTATGTCAAGAGGATAGGCGTATAAGTCAGGCAAATGCGAGGAAATTCGCGGAATATTGGGTGAAATACCATATGTAGAACAGCGAAATCGTCATTTTTTCGAGCCGGAAGGGGTCGCGAGGGCATAATGATATAAGGGGAAAACCCGGTACGGAGACCTGCCAGGACTGTTTTCATGTTCCGTATACGGTCCACCCGGGCGAATATTCAGCAAAACTTGGAAAATTGTCCATAATAGAAGTTATGGAGGGTATTATTTTGAGATATTTGCTGAAGGGATAAAAACAGAGGGAGGTATAACGTGATGAAGATGGGTAGATTTATTGTAGACACTCATGTCCATTCTCAGAGACATACCGCCGGGCCGGCCCTCAAGGGCTCCAGGGACCATGGCGATCCGGGCAAAGTCATGGGTCAAATGGAGGTTTGCGACAACTCTCCTCGTCTGCTGTACGATATGCAATGCTACGGTGTGGACATGTGTATTCTTGAGCCGGCTTTAGGCACGACCGGCGAAAGCAATGTCGACCAGGTGAAAAAGTATCCGGATAAATTCGCCGCCAGTGCCTGGCCCTTTCAGATCCAGAAGGCCGTTCAGGCCGGGGAAGTGGAATGGTCTATCGAAAGTTTTTGCCGTGAGCTGGACGAAATGCTGAGCACCGGCAATTACGTGGGAGTAGGAGAAATGATGCCGCCGCGTCCCCCGGACAGGAAAGGAAAATATCCCAGGTATCCCGATGAGCATACCGTGATTGATGATATGATGCATATCCTGGAGGTCTGCCGTGCTCACAAGGTACCGTTCCGTTATCATACCGGACTTCCGGGCGGCTGCGCCGTACCGTATCACGGCAGCCCTACTACCTTTAATCCCCTGTACGCCCATGATCTGGCCATGGCCTTCCCGGATACTCCCATTATCCTGGAGCATGCCGGAATTGAAGGCGGTTGGTGGGAGCACTTCTACGAGCAGTGCCTGCATGTGGCGGCCGGACATAAAAATGTATACCTGGAGACCGGGCGGTTCTGGACCGATCTGTACTACAAACCGCTACAGGATACAGGCATCGGCCCGGAAAAACTGATCTGGGGAACGGACTGGGGCACCAGCCTGCCTGTTTACCAGTATCCGGCGTCCGGAAGCCATGGCTATATCCGCCAGAATGTTAAAGAGGGCATACCCCGCCACCAGGTGGATATCTGGGGCTGGAGCCTCAGACAGGTGGAGCGGCTGGATATTTCCCAGGACGACCTGAACCTGATTCTGGGCGGTAACGCTGTCCGGCTGTATGACCTCAGGTCGCCGGGCGGGCTGACCCGCATGTTCAAGTTCGTGGACTGAAAGACAAATCAGGCCGGCAGTCTGTCTTCTACCGGCCTGATTCCTTTACCTTAGCTCCTGTCACGGGGGGCGAACCCTTGACTGAAGTATCTTTATAATAACAAAGCCCTCTTCACAAAAGCGTAACAAATGCCGTCCGTTTATCACAAATACCTAACGAAAATGCTGTTTCCGGTATTCCCCCGCAGGAATGGAGGCCTTACTTTGCGGGGATATATCCCTATATTACCCTTGAAATCGGATATACAGGCGAATTTGATTCTCAATTTATTAAAGGTCTGCGGTTCCGGGATTATTGGCAGGCGGCTGGTTTTCGCAGGCTGGTCTCTGCACCAGTCCGTAAACAAACAGCTCATTTATATCGCGGGCGATCCTGGTATCGCCTTCAGTCCGCTTGATGATTTCCGGATTGGCATAAACACCGCGGCGGATGATCTCGAAAAAGATCTTGACGGCGGCATCCGAGAGATCGGCCCGGATATAACCCTGCTGCTTTCCTTCCATGACAAAGGCATTCTGGATAGCCTCTATCTCGCTGTTCCACAGGTCTTCGATTAGCTTCTTCATCTCCGGATATTCTTTCAGGGCTGTGGAAAGTAGTTCCCCCTGGTATTGTCCCGCCACGGTTACCTTGCGGTTAATGAGCAGCTCCACTTTTTCCGGGAATGGCCTGTTTTCCCGCATGACACTGAGTGAGTTCTTTATCAGGTTTGAGATAATCGAATTGAGTATATCTTTCTCAAGCTCCTTCTTGCTGCCGAAATGGTTGTAAATTGTCACGTGTGATACACCCGCAGCCCGGGCGATTTCGTGGAGGCTGACCTTTTTAAAACCGAACTGGCGGAACAGCTCGCTGGCAGCCTGCCTTATGCATTCCTTCTTCTTTTCCTTCCGCTTTTCAAATCCGTTCATGACATTATTATGTCTTTGCCTGTTCATTCAGACCCTGTTTCCAGGTTGTTACTTTTCCTGAATATTCATCTTTGAAACCCTCATCCTGTCCCTTACATCTTGAACATCCTGCCGGGCTCCTTAAAGCTGGTTGATTATTTCCTTTTCCTTGATGTGTTTATCCGCCGTCATTTACCAATATTGTATGTTATTGGCTTGACAGGGTCAAGCAATAAATGTAATACTGTAACATTCTAATAAAATATTACAATATTAGTAGTCTCCCGGAGGAATTTCAATGAATATGACGCTAAGCGGGGAAAGGCAATACAGACAGAGGTGGTGGACGCTGGTAGTAATAGCCATCAGCGTATTGATAGTAGTGCTGGACTCGACCATCGTCAACATCGCCCTGCCGACGTTTCAGAGGGAACTGGGCACGACGATTTCCGAGCTGCAATGGATCATAAATGCCTATATCATGTCTTTCGGTGCGTTGATGCTGACCATGGGGTCGCTGGGTGACCGCTTTGGAAGGGCCAGGCTGCTCAGGATTGGTATAATCGTGTTCGCGCTCAGCAGCCTGGCTGCGGCTTTTTCAGTCACAGGCTGGCACTTGATTATTTTCCGTGGGGTCATGGGGATCGGCAGCGCCATGATATTACCGGCTACACTGGCTATAATTACCAATGTTTTTCCCCAGGATGAGCGGGGGAAAGCCATAGGAATATGGGCGGGTTTAAACAGCATTGGTGTAGCCCTTGGCCCTATCATCGGAGGACTGATAATCGATAACATCGGCTGGCAGTGGATCTTTTTTGTAAACCTGCCGGTAGCCGTCGTCGCCTTAATAGCCGGCTCGTTTTTGATACCGGAAAGTCGCGATCCGCATCCCAAACATCCGGATGCAGGCGGGACAATCCTTTCTATTATGGCCCTTTCTGGACTGATTTTTGGTCTGGTCCAGGGCAGTAACTGGGGCTGGACATCTCCTGAAATCGTGGGGTCGTTCGCCGCCTTCGCCGTATTCACTCTGCTGTTTATCTGGTGGGAAGGCAGACAAAAGGAACCGATGCTGGAGGTCAGTTTCTTCCGCAATGCCAGGTTTTCCAGCGGTGTAGGCGCCGTTTGTGTGATGGCCTTCGGCATGGTGGGACTGTCATTTGCCCTGACCCTCTATTTACAGTTCGTAAGGGGGTACGAACCCTTGGAGGCGGGTCTCAGGCTGGTTCCCTTTGCACTGGGAATGCTGGTGGGCGCCGGTTCAGCTTTCAGGTCGGTCTCCGGTCTGGGAACGAAGTGGGTCATGGTGATAGGGTTCCTGGGTGTTGCTGTCCTGGGCGCCGTGGCCTCGTTCTGGATGATAGATACCCCTTACTGGCAGATCGGCCTGGTACTGGCTTCCATGGGATTTTTCATGGGCTATATCGCCGCGCCTGCGGCGGATGCTATAATGAGTGCCCTGCCTGAGAACCGGGCAGGAATAGGATCGGCGACGAACTCCGTATCGAGGACCGTGGCCGGTTCAATAGGAGTGGCCGCTTTGGGATCGGCCCTGAGCAGCATTTACACTTCCAATTTCAACCGGGCGGCAGAGGCTATACAGGGACTGCCGCCGGAGGTGATTAAAGCGGCCAGTGATTCCGTGGGAACGGCGGTGATTATTGCAGAGAAACTGCCCCAGCCGGCAGGAGCGATCCTGGCGGAAACAGCCAGGACCAGCTTTATGGAAGGATGGCAGGTTATGGCTTATGTGACCTGCGGGGTTTGTATCGCCGGAGTATTTGTGGTGTCAAGATATATGCCGGGGGGCAAATACGCCCGTTCTCCAAAAGCCGCTCTCGCGGACAGTACTGAATCAAACACTGCTGCTTGAGCTGCTTATACAGGAGCTTCGGGGATGACGCCCCGTTTCCTATGCCTGGCTGCTTTTTACTTTGATTGATTCTACAATAATATCCACGGCAGCCTGGTAGTTATATCTTTCGGTGTTTATGATCAGGTCATAATAGGTCGGGTCTTCCATTTCCACCCCGAAGAACCTCTTCATGAACTCACGAGCGCTGCTGTCGAAGCGGCCTATCTCCTTATTGGCCGCTTCCTCACTGATGTTCCGTTCTTCCATGACGCGGTGCAGCCGTACCTTGAGGGGAGCGACTATGGAGACATGCAGCGAACTGGGGTGGTTCTTGAGGATAAACTGGCCGCCCCTTCCATAAATTACAGCGGAATGGCCTTCGGCCAGTTCCGTGATCAAGCCGGTCAGGGCTTCCAGATAGCGGTTGTTGTCCAGCGGTATCTGCCAGATAGGCAAATAAGCACCCTGAATACCATTGCCGATGGTGTAGCCGTGAGCCAGCGCTTCAGCAATGCGGTCCTGAAGGCTGGTGGGGGGCATCTCTTTGGCCACTACTTCCTGTTCCTCCAAATTCAACCTGGCCGCTACCTGCTCAATAATTTCCCTGTCGATATAGTCGATGTGCAGGCTTTCCGCAACCAGTCTTCCGATTTCCGGAGCTCCGCTTCCTAACTTCCCTCGAATAGTAATGACTGGCACAGGGTACCTCCTTTTACGTCGTTCAATCTGTTTCCATAAATAAAGGCTTTAAAAGGCTCTATCGGCCTGAATTTCCCTGCCCTGTTTACATGCCAACTTTATTATCGAATAGGATATGCATTAAATATAATATTAAAATGAAGACTGCGTCAAGTTAAAACAGGCAGTAACCCCATATACCTGTTCAACCCGGTGAAAGTCACATACTCCGGTCCGGGGTTTGACGTTGAAAAAAACTGTAGCTATAATAATCACTCAACCGGGATATGCAGTTCAGCAATATGTAAAAAATAATAGGGAGGTAAATATAACGTGGAGCTTAAAGATTATATCCTGATGGAAGTTGAGGGGTTGAAAAGGAATTCTTCCAGGGTGCTGGATACGTTAAAACAGTCCGAAATAGCCTGGAGGCCCGCCAGCGGGTGCAACTCGATCGGCCTGATTCTCTTTCACATAGCCAGAGCGGAGGATTCATTCGTCCAAACTCACCTGCAAAAAAAGCCCGAGCTTTTTAAATCCGGGAAGTGGTATGAGAAACTCGATCTGCCCGCGGATGAAGCAGGTGCACACTATAATGCCGATCAGGTCAATGCTTTTACCGTTCCTGAACTGAAAGAACTCCTGGCTTACCATGACGCGGTCCGGACAGCCACGGTGGAATACCTGAAAGGCCTGAGCGCGGCCGATCTGGATAAAAAGGTCACCATGCCCTTTTTCGGAGATATGTCTGTAGCGGCTGTTTTAAGCCTGATCACCGGACACGCTTCCCAGCATATTGGTGAAATGTCCTACTTGCGAGGAATACAGCGCGGGCTGGACAAATAGCCTTACATGCGGATTTCAACCCTGTAAAAAGGCTCTGCCAGGCTGACGTTTTGACCCCTGGCAGCTTCGGCGGCCCTGGCTCTAAGACCTTCGTAAAGCTGTTGAGGGTCTCTGTTCCCTACCTGGCTTTTATGGCAGGCCAGGGCGGCAAACTTGATGTCGAAGGTGCCGGTGATATCCGACCAGTAGTTGGGATTGTCCGTTCCCCAGCACAGTAATTCTTTGACCTTATGAGGGTTATAGCCCTGGGCATACAGGTCGGGATAGGCCAGATGGTCCCTGGCGAAGGGATAAACGGCGTCCAGCGTTACCTGCCCTGTAATCCTGTGGTCCCTGTGCCAGATGTAGCGGCGGTAAGGATCGGTGGTGGCCACGCATTCAGGCCGGTAAGTGCGTATCTGGCGGACCAGTTCTTTACGGAATTCGGCTGTATCTTCCAGCCCCTGATCCGGGTAGCCCAGGAAGACGACGTCCTTAACACCCAGCACTACGGCTGCCGCCCGCTGCTCTTCGATACGTGTCCTGGCCAGTTCTTCCGTATTTGTAAATGGATCGCTGGTGCCCTTATCTCCGTTAGTGCAGATGACATAAACCACGTTTTTACCTTCTTTTGCCCACCTGGCAACCGTCCCGGCAATGCCGAACTCGGCATCATCGGCATGGGGGGCAATAACCAGTAAATCAGCCTTAACAGTCATAGGTTTGCTCTCCTGACAGACCTGTTTTCATTGATGAAAACGGAATGGCATTATTCCATATCCAATTATAGCGGGATTAGGAAGGTCCCGCGTGATTATTATAATCCTGAAGGATTATCGAAATTTGCCAGGGGCTTTTCCCCCGGTATACGGATTGGATATCATTCGGAAAAAAGGCGAGTCCGGCACTTATGCCGGGCTCGCCGGGGTTATCCTGTAAATTTCCTTAACGGGCTTATTTGTCCAGCCAGATATTTTCCGGATAAAAGTAATTTGCGAATCCGCGTGTCAGGAAGCCGGCATCTTTCACATAGCTCTGGTAGGCGTAGCTCTTACCGCCCTCGTGGATGGGGATTACCATGGCGTCTCTGACCATCAGGTCGCCTACGGCCCGGGTCAATGCCGCATCGGCATTGGTGGCGTCATTGGCGGCTTTCAGGACGGCATAGTATTCATCTGTTCTCTGCCAGCTCTTCTTAAAGAACATGCTGGTCTCAGGAACACCGAAAATGCTGTTGATAGTCTGGATGTACCATGCATATGCAGGAACGGGATGGAACATCAGTCCGTTGCTCCATCCGTCAGAGCTGATGGTGAAATATTTTCCGAAATCAACATTTTCTACCGCTACATCGATGCCGACTTTTCCCAGGAAGCCGACAACAGCCATGGTGGCATCAGCGCTGGCGGCGCCGGGGAAGGGGATGATAGAGGTCTGGAATCCATTGGGATAGCCGGCCTCTGCCAGTAAAGCTTTGGCTTTTTCCGGATTGTATTTACGTACGATAGAAAGGTTGGGATTATAGGCCGGATTGCCGCGAGGCTGTATCTGATAGGGGGCCTCCCAAAGCCCGTACCCGAGTCCGGTGGCGATGGCGTCTTTATCTATGGCGTATTCGGCTGCCTCGCGCACCAGCTTATTTGACCACGGTGAATCTGCATTGTCCGAGTCGGGTACCAGGGTCAGGACGGCCTGGATAGCCAGATCTACTTCGAGCCCCATTTTCTTGAAATCGTTGGTCATTTTACCCAGTTCGCAAAGGGTGGCATCGCCTTCTCCTGCCTGCATGGCTGATAGCTGCGTGGTGGCGTCCGTAATAACAATATTTTTGTATTCATCCAGATAGGGTTTACCGGGTTGCCAGTAATTGGGATTTTTAACATATTCCGTGGACGCATCGCGGATGAACTTATCGAGCATGAAAGCACCCGTACCCACCGGTTTCAGGCGAATCTCTTCAAGTCCCATCTTGGCGAAAGCCGTGGGAGAAGCTATGGCGGATGTTCCGCTGTCTCCGAAGGTCAGCATGGTTGTGGGTCCCCAGTGAGCGATATTGACTTTGACCGTATGGTCGTCGATAACCTCTATCGTGGACCAGTCGGCAGTCTTTTTATTTTCTAATTGCGCTTCGTAGTTAAATTTCACAGCCTCTGCGTTGAAATCGCTGCCGTCGGTAAACTTGACACCCTTCCTGAGATGGAATGTAACGGATGAGTGATCGTCGGCGATATCCCAGGAGGTTGCCAGGCAGGGAGTAAGCTCGCCAGTGGCTAACTGCATTAAAAGGCCTTCATATGCCATACTGGCTACCGATCTGACGTCCGCCGGCCAACCGCCCGGAGATGTATCAGCGGTATAAGCAATAAACCTGAGCACACCGCCGCTTTTCTTTCCAGCAGTGGATGCCTCGGTGGTGGCGACCGCCGAGTGACCTGTTGAGATAGTTGTTGTGGGAGGGGGCGCGGCGGTGGTTGTGGTAGCTGGGGCCTTGGTGGTGGCTGCCGGAGCCGCACTGGTTTTCGCGGGGGCCTGAGTCGCCGCTGAGGGCTGGGAAGTGGTGGTGGAAGATGAAGAACAGGCGGAAAGGGTGAGAAAACAGATTACCATAATCATTACTACCGGGATAAATAACCTTCGCAATTGTTTATTCCTCCTTTATTTTGCTGACGGTTGATGCAAGATCAATCTGGACATCGGTCCGGTCGAACATATTTCTGAGGAGGCTGAAAGATCGACTATGATAGCGGCCGGCAATCGATAAACTGATAGTTAACTTATTCAGGTTCATCCTTCACAGAGTAATCTAATATATTCATGGGCAATTGTCAAATAGGCGCATCTCTCAAGTACGGTATACAGAACTTCATTAGAGTATATCTCATGGGTATACCTGTAGGAAAGGCCAGTAGCTTTCATCGCATGATGTAAACCATAGCAGGGAAATACGTATGGAGAAAGAAGAAGTTC
Organism: Dehalococcoidales bacterium; assembly: GCA_016926695.1. Next base: position 43,723 of record JAFGOB010000012.1, read on the forward strand.
CGGCCTGACAATATACTGAACCGGAACTCCGCAAATATTATTATTCAGCTATATTGGTTATATGACTCCTCTGAGCCTGGGATCCAGAGCATCCCGCAGTCCGTCACCCACCATGTTGAAGCTGAAGACCACCAGCATGATGGCCAGGCCGGGAGCAAAGGACAATACGGGAAGATCCAGCAGGTAAGTGCGTCCGTCATTGACCATGCCGCCCCAGGCAGGGGTGGGCGGCGCAATACCGACACCCAGGAAGCTCAGGCTGGCTTCAGCCAGGATGGTCGAACCCAGCATCATGGTAATCATTACTATCAGCGGGGGGAGGCAATTGGGGAAAATATGCTTGAGCATCATGCGCATATCGCCTGCCCCGATAGAACGGCCCGCAGTAATGTAATCGTTGTTTTTCACGCTTATTGCCTGGCCGCACATCAACCTGGCGTATATCGGGATAAGGCCTACGCTAAGGGCTATAATCACATTGGTTATACCCTGGCCAAGCATGGCTGCGATTAACAACGTAAGCACCAGCATGGGGAATGCCATGAAGGCGTCAACCAGTCTCATAATGATAGTATAGGTCCAGCCCCCGAAATAACCGGCTAACAGACCCAGAGCCATGCCTATAATGGCTGAAACGGAAACCACTATCAGGCCGACCATAAGAGAGGTCTGGGAGCCATAAATTACCCTGCTGAGAGTATCCCTTCCCAGGCTGTCGGTTCCCAGAAGATGTTCCCAACTGGGCTGCTGGAGGGCATTCAGGATATCCTGCTCGTTGGGGTCGTAGGGAGCGAGCAAGGGGGCAAAAATAGCAGTCAGGATAAATATTACAATAAACACCAGACCGAACTTGACCACGGCCCGGCCGATAAAAACCCTCATGAAACGCCTGAAACCGCTCGTTTTAGCTGTTTCCGCTTTATTCTCTGCTGGCAGGATTGCCTCAGGTGCCATGTTATACTCCTTCCTACTCAAGCCTCACCCTGGGATCCAGGAACCCATAGGAAAGATCAACCAGGAAATTGGCCAGAACGGTTACTATGGCAATCATCAGGACTATAGCCTGTACGTATGGGTAATCATGGTTGAACACGGAAGTAACCAGAAGCCTGCCCATCCCGGGAATGGCAAAGACGGTCTCGACCAGCACCGAACCTCCCAGGATGGTGCTGATGCCCATGCCTACAAGCGTAATAACGGGGATGAGGCCGTTCTTCAGGGCATGCCGGAAAATAATAATGCGCTCCTTAAGTCCCTTGGACCAGGCAGTCCTGATATAGTCCTGCCGCATGACTTCCAGCATAGATGAGCGTGTCTGGCGGGCATTGCCGGCGACACCGAAGATAGACAGGCAGATAACCGGCAGGATAATTTGCCTGATGCTCTTGGCAAAATCTTCGAAAGGAGAGGTGTAGCCGAAGACCGGCAGCCAGCCGAGCTTGAGAGAAAACAGGTAAACCAGAAGTACAGCCAGCCAGAATACGGGAATGGTTATCCCTATATTGGCCAGGAAAGTGACGGTGTTATCCAGCCATCCTCCCCGTCTGACGGCCGAGATGATCCCCGCCGGGATGCCGATAACAATACCCAGAACGAAAGATAATATGCCCAGGTAAATAGTGATAGGCAGCCTCTTCAGGATTTCTTTGGTCACGGGTTCGCTATTGGTAATGGATTTCCCCAGGTCGCCGTGTACTGCCCCTTTAAGCCAGTCTATGTATTGCAGCGGGATGGACTTGTCGAGCCCGTATTCGTGCCTTAGCTTTTCTATCTGTTCGGCCGAGTAGTCCTGCAACTGACTCTGGCTGACCAGCATGACGATAGGGTCTCCCGGTAGAACACGCAATGCCAGAAATACTATCATGCTCACTATAATGAGGATGATCACCGTCTGAATTAATCTTCTGATAATAAAGGATGTCATAGTTCCGCTCCTGCCGAGAGTATAAACAGGGTGACTCGTGACAGACGTAATCAGCTATTTATTAAGTGAGCATAAACAAATTTTTATTATCTTGTCAAATTCAGAGAGAAAAACCCTCTAAATGAGTGTCAGACCGGGCATCACAGCCGGGCCCGCGGCAATTGTCAAACCGGGCCGGATTATCTTTACATCATCCCTTTTAGAGAAACCCGTTACGGAAACGAAATACCGATACATCTATCTGAATGGATTGTATAATAATTGAATACCAGCTATCAAAATCGTATATGTCTAGATACATGGTAAATCTATATCGAAAAACGCAGGCTGGTACTGAAAGGGAAGTCGCCTCTACCCGGTCTCCATGACCGTTTCGCGAAGTGTAATGTTGCCCCAGACGCCCATTTCTTCACCTTTTATTATAACAATACCCCTGACTGCGGTGATATTTTTGGCCCGTTCAATTCCCAGCGGAATATCAGACGGCTGGAGTATCAGATTTCCCACGGCGGTAGCGGCTGCGTCGGAAATAACCGCCGTTTCCGCCAGGACAACCACGGCATCAGCTTTGCCGAAACTCAGCGAGTGTCCCACGGTCCCGGAGGATGTACTGATGCCCAGGGGAGGACCTCCGGCGGGTATTTCCAGACCTATCCTCCCGCTCAGCGGTGAAAGTCCGGCATAGATCCCGATGAGCCTGGTCTTCAGGCTCCTGAGGTAGATATCACCCCCGTTTTCAATAATAACCTCTTTTGAGAATCTGGCCAGTTCCTCACCCGCGAAATGTGCTATTGCCCCGGCTACTGCGGCCATAGGTCCGACGGAGGCTTCAGACGCGGCTGCGGCCATGGTCCTGATTATCATGGGAGCGTCCGGTTCCACGGGGACGGGCTTTAGTGTGGTAAGGAAGAGAGGATGAGATGATATATATTTTTTCAGAATCGACCGGTATTTGGTGATGGATTTCCTGGCTTTGCTTTCCAGGTTCATACCCGCACTTATTAAGCAGTCGGTCTCTTCGACCAGGACATTGAACGTAACCAGGTCCTTGTGCTTGATCCAATTCCTGTAATTGTGGGGCTGATACATCTCAGGTCTGTTCCGTTATTGATGTGGAAATCAGGACGGACGGTCCGGCTGAAGGGTTAAAAATGCAGCTCCATGGCCCTGGGGGGACAGGCTTTGATGCACAGACCGCAGGCTATGCATCTGGCGTTGTTGAAACGGACCTGGAAGGTAGAGGGGTCTACCTCGAAGGCCCTGGCGGGACAAACAGCGACGCAGGCCCCGCAGGATGTGCATCTCTCCTCATTGCGGGTTACATCCTGGCTGAGCGACTGTATTTTTACCCCGCTGTCGATCAGGTACTGGACTCCACGGTCGAACTGCTTCCTATCGCCTTTCAACTCAACTACCATCAACCCTTCGGCTTCCGGGGTAATGGAAGCTTTCAGGATATTAAATTCAAGGGAGTAGTCCTTTATCAGCCGGTAGAGGATAGGCTCATCTATCAGGCGTTTGGGGAAATGAAGCACTACTCTTCTTGAAAATCTCTTTTCGCTGGTTTTCTCTTTTTCAGCCATGGTTCCCGACTCGTTTAAAATTCTTTAATCGGGCGTTCTTTGAGTGGATTGAAAGTCACTCCCGATTCAACTCCGGGCAGTGGAGATACCGGTTCACTGAGCAGGAATTTCCCGCTCTTGATCCATTCCTTGAGCGTACTGGCTATTTCCAGCGCCCGCGGATAGCTGGAAAGCGATGCCGTGGGTACCGACTTCCCCCGCAGCTTGATTTTTCCGCTCCGCAGCTCGCCGTAGCTGACTTCTCCCACGATATCCGGCTTGAGGGTGGGATAGGCCCCCGCATAATCGATAACCTGGGCGTAGATTTCATCATCCGTGATAGAGGCGAATGCCGCTATTTCCTCATCGAGGATAGGAATAGGCACTCCAATACCCACTGTCAGGGTACAACCGTAACCCAGCATACTGGTGCCGACCAGGTAGCGGGGACTCATCTGTTTGAGGTCACCGATGACGCACAGTGTAGCCGACCCGCCGCGGGGCGTACCGTTGTCCGAACGCGGGACGCACGGGTTGTACTGTGTACCGGGCCAGGAGACGTAACCTATGCCTCCTCCCAGGAAAATACGCGTACCTATACCGATTGTCCTGTAATAAGGGTCCTTCATCAGGGGTGAAAGCTGCCCGGCGCAGGAGTAGCCGACGCTGCCCATATTGGGCTTCAGTACTCCCATGTAGGTATAGATGGTCTTGTCGGAAAGATTGACGGCCACATTATAGTTCTGGTAAGCGTTGCGAATATTAAAGAGAACGGCCTGATTGAGGTCCTTGATGTTTATCCAGGTCTCCAGTTTTCTACGCGGATAGCAGTCCGTGCCGTAGGCTGAGGCCACCAGGCGGACGTCATGTCCCGCTACCAGCTCCTCGATGACATGCCCCCCGCCGTAGTTAAAATCACCCGGATGGTTGCGGTTGCGGGGATCGTCATCGGGCAGGGCGTTTGCGCCGATAAAGAGATCCACCGCGGCAAAAGCGGCGTAGGCGGGCACATCGTTCAGATACACGCGCCCTCCGCCCAGCTTGATACGCGGATTGGAGTGGCCGATATTGAAATAAGCACCTGACGAACACATCGGACCGAAGGTGCCAGTGGTTACCACATCCACCTTTTCGGCGGCCTTCTTGAGGCCTTCCTTTTTGACCAGGTCGATGATTTCAACAGCCGTAACGACGACTGCCTCTCCCTTTTTGATCTTTTGATTTATTTCAGCAATAGTCTTTGTCATAATCTAATGATGATATTAGTATTTAGCGGGCGGAATGTCAATCGGCGAAGAGCCGGGACCGATATGACAAGGAATTTTGTCTCTTGATGATTGTTCTGACAATGTCCCGGACGTTTAGTAAAGCAGTTATCCGTGTTCCAGCTTTATTTTAGCAGATTTTCATAGGACATTCTGCTGGACAATTTTGTAGTTTTGTCCGTATATTTGTCCTGAAGCCATTTGTAACGAAGCCGGAAAAACAAGGATGGCTCTCACGGTGGCATTCCTTCAAGTGTCAATGGATATGATGTTTTATCCGCGGATCAGGTAGGTCATGCTGCCGCCGGTAATGGTCTCGTTGCGGAATGAAAGGATGATATAGACCAGGTTCCAGGAGTCTGTCCCGGTGGGCAGGTTGATCTGGGCGGTGGTATCTCCGGCGCTGATCCAGCCGCTTTCCCATGTGATGGAAAAGGTATCTATATCCACGCCGGAGGCGCTTATATCAGGTGAGGCGGAATTCCAGACGTTGTTGTAGGGGCTGGCTGAATTGCTGAGATAGTTACTGCTGCCGTTGATGGTTATATAATCGCCGGTATAAGGAAGATCGCCTTCGCCCACGAAGCAGGTCAGTTTCGCCGCGTTGGTCTCCCAGCTTCCGTCCTCGTTTTGCACCCTGGCCGGCACCACGAAGCCGCTGACGATACCGCCGTCCTGGCCGTCGCCGTCAAAGTCGATATCGGAGTATTCGCCGCCATAGGAGAACTGGTCGTAGAGGAAAAGCTGGTGCCCCAGTGTCTCCGCGCTGGTGTAAACCAGTACCAGCGACCAGCCGGCATAGGCCCAGTTGTCCTCCGGGTAAGTCGTGGCGTCAACGTCCCGTACTTCGTAGGTACCCCAGCCCGGGTAGTTGGTGGCCGGGTCTTCCGCCTTGGTGCTGTACGTTCTGACCAGGTCGGTCACATCCCTGAAACAGGAATACGAGTATCCTTTATAGGTAGAGCCTTCAATATTGCGCATTAGCTGGGCCTCGCTGGCTATCAGTGGGGATGAGCCTTCCTGGGGTTGACCGTTCGCGTCAAGGTAGACCTGGGCGCCATTGATTAATAAGGTAATTTGATGGTCCGGCACCATGATGGAGATATTGTCTATATTGCAGCATAGTCCCGGTGCGCTCATACCGGCCAGACGTAGACGCATTTTAAACTGGCCGGTCAGGTACTGGCTGGGCACAACCAGCGAGTAGTGCACAGCCGAAGTCCCGATGTCTTCTCTGAAGGCCTGGAACAGGGCATGGGAATCACCCCACCAGGTTGTGCCGTTGTCACCGGAGAAGTCCACGTCCAGACCGTCCGCATCCGAATATTCCACGGTAACGATGAAATCATCGAGATAACAGCAGCGGTATGAAGAGAAACCCGTCATGTAGAAACGGATCTTTACCGTATCGGTCAGGTACTCCTGTGGAACGGATACTGTGAAATTTCTGTTATAAGGCCTGCTGGTGGGCGTTCCGGCAATTTCGGTATCGAACTGCTCGGAGGAAGTAGCAAAATCGTCATTCGAGAAGGCGAAATACAGCTTGTCACCGCTTTCGAGGGTGGTATTTCTCCACTGTTTCCAGGAAATATTGACCGTACTGCCGGATGCCGATGAAAGGTCCAGGATGCTGCTTTTTAATGTCAAAAAGGTGTAGTCGTCAGGGCCGGGAGAGGGATCGGGGTCATAGCATCCCTTGAAAGCGTAGTTATAGCTGACTCTTGCTCTATCCCAGGCGGTATCATCGTAAGGATCTGTGCCGCTGCGGTCCCAGTTATCGAAGTTGCCACAGCTCTCGCTAAAAAGGGAAGTGGGGGAAGAAATCCACTGGTCCCAGGCCAGCGTCACCATCTTGGGCCCGTATGAGCTCAGGTCGACGGCGGTCTTCATGGTCAGGTAGCGGTTGGAATCATCCCCGCTGTGATGTGCCTGGTAATTGTAGGGAGAATAACCGATATAGGACCAGTCGCCGCCGTTGACCCACAGGTTGGTGCTGAGATTGGTGCTGCTGCAGGTATCCGAGAAAACGGGAGAAGCCGATTTCCAGGCCGACCAGTAGAGGTAGGCCGCCGCTACCTCGGCGTCTGCGGGAATGTTGCTGCCGGTAACAGTAGCGTTGCTTGGATCGACCACCGTATCCCGGTAGTTATTGCCGTTGGTGTCCTTGAGCAGTGTGTTACCCGTGGCATAATATTCCCCGTTGATGGCCCCCGATTGCTTGCGCAGCTCTCTTTTAGCCAGAAAGGTATCGACTTCAGTATCTCCTGCCTCCGCATGTATCTTGAAGACCTTGACGTCAATATCCCAGGTGAACAGGGGAGTCTCGTTGACCAGGTCTACCTCTTTCCCGGTAATCCATGAGACCGCATCCGGTTGGGTTGGAAGGCTGACGGTTTCTCCCGAACCGTGGCTTTGATCGATGGAGCCGGGCCCGCTGGAAGGAATGCCGCTGAAGGTAGTGGCTGTGACGGCGGTATAAGTGACCAGTTCTGACTCACCGGGCAGAATGAGGCTGCCCGCGGTGGGGAAACCGGTGGTGCTGGCTACCTGTATGGAAGTTGCACCGGCTGAGGCTGACGCCGAGAGCTGAGTGGAGGTATTGCCGGAGCGAATAAAATCAAAGGTGATATCGGAAGTTATAGGGCTGTCCGAGTCATTCGCTCCCGGGAATGAGATGAAAGAAAGCGAATCGAAACTCCAGATTATCGACTGGCCTCCGTGGTAATCACTGACTGCCGGGACGGAAAAATAGTCCTCCCCGGCTTCCTCCAGGTTGCTGCTGCCGGTGACAAAGGTAAAACCTGGAGGCAGCCAGACCCCGATTGAGTCGATCAACAGGGTTTTGTCCATCTCGGGGTTATGAGTGAGAGTGATTTTCAGGCTCTGAATTGAGTTACCTACTGGACCTGTGGTCACCATGATGGTGTCATCATTAGCCGAGGCCGAGGCTGCTTCGATTGTTGGAACGGCGATATTACCGGGCATCCATAAATTTTGAACGGTCACATCCACGTCCACCCCGTTTTTCTGCTCGGGGAGCGAATACTGCCATTCCGTGTTGAAGTCATATTCGTCGTAATCCGCTGGGCTGTCCAGAGAGTCCAGGTGACCATATTTAATCTTCCACATGCCGTCTTCGACACCAGCGTCAGCAGCATAAAGAGAGGCCGACTTTTTATCGAAAACTTTCCCGCTTTTCAGTCCGGTGCCCATAAAGGAGACCAGCGGTACTATCAGCAGAAAGCCCAGCAGCATGAAAGCCAGGGTAATGAGGATTATTTCACCCCGCTCCTGACGGTGTATTTTTAATAATTCCCTGATTAATTTACTCATGATTTATACAGTTATGCCAGGGTTAAATCGCATAAATCCCTCAATTTATTTTTCACCCTCACCCTGACCCTCTCCCATCAAGGGAGAGGGGATGGAGTGGAGGAATCCTTACCTTTGTTTTCTCTCCCATCAAGGGAGAGGAAAATGGAGGGGGCATATAAGCCCTTCTTATTCCTGAACTTCATTCAGGCCCCCTCTGGCACCTGGTGGCTCCCCGCTATCCTTGTTCGCTGCGGTAGCCTCCTCGGTGATTCCTCAGTCAGGTTACGGAACGAGAGAGAAGTTAAGTTATATTCAACTTGATACATGTAATTACTAAGACCCGGGCCGGGGGATGATTTCTATCCGGCGTGTTTCGCTGGCTTCTTTGGAGCCGGAGGGAAATACGGACGTGATCGTTATAGTGAGCCTGTGATTGCTGGGACTGAAGCTGCAACTGGTATCATCCGTATCGTTGCTGATATGTTTGGCTACCAGCTCTCCGTTCCGGTATAGGTCATAAAAACCGGTAGCGGGCCGGTTTACAAGTTCGTAAACGATTTCGACCTCATTCGGCGGCTCCCATTCTGTCCAGGACAATGTCAGGGGAAAGCCTGAGACTTCGCCGGGCGTTATGGTCTGGGCTGACTGCACATCCCGGTTGATATAATAAAGCGCGCTTTCCACCTGTTTAACGGCGTTCATGCGGGCATTATCGATATCATTTACTCTTCTGATCTGGAACAGTCCGGTGAAAATTCCCACTCCCAGCATCCCGGTAATAGCCAGTGCCACCGTTATCTCTATCAGTGAAAATCCGCATTGTTTTTTATTGAGCTTCAGAAAGTCCATTTATCTCTCAGCGTTTGGTCTTGCAATCTTCCAGGGACGTAACCTGACGCCCGTTGAAAGAGATGGTTACGGTGATAGTCTGGATGAGAGAATCTCTTCCGTCAGGTGTCGAGGGTACAATTTTCCAGGCGTCGGTGTAAACCGCTCCCACGGTATACCCGGGATAGTCCAGGAATTCATTGGAGTCCTCCCCGAACACATCAGCAGGGAGGATGTAAGCAGATGCATATTTTTGAACTTTTACGTATTCCATTACGCTCTGGGCCAGTGACCTGGCCGTATCCATCTGATCGGCCTTTATGGCTGCCCGCGATGAAGTGGTCATGGCACTCAAAAGACCCACACCTACAATACCGATGATTGCCAGTGCCACGATAACCTCGATCAGGGAAAAACCGTTCTCTGTTTTGACCATTTGCGTTTGTTTCAATTTTATTTAATAATTATGCGTTGCACCCGGCTATCTAAATGCTTCCCGGAATATCCATCCGGGACCTTATTCAGGCATCAATAATGAAAATACCAGGCTTCCGTTCTCTTCCCCTGAAACGATAAACGCGGTGCGGGGTAGAAGAACGGCAGATTTAAAGGCGTGCCAATGCGCCTTTTAATACTCAGTAATTATCGGATTTTACCGGCCCTGGATTAATAAGCTTATAGTACCTGATGGAATATTACTTTTGTCATGAATACGGTTGGAGGGGGATTCGATGGGGGGGACTGTATAAAAAGACTGCGGAAAGGGAGTAAAAACGCCGTTTTGTTGAAGGATAATGCCATAATACGATATAATTATTGTGGGTCTTGATTTCAAAAACAGTGTGCGGGAGGCCATTTTTTTTGCTTAAAACGAATAATTGCACTGAGCTGGGAAAGATAGATATCGGGAAAAAGGTAAAGCTGGCCGGATGGGTGGACCGTCGCCGCGACCTGGGTCAGTTGATCTTCATCGACCTGCGCGACCGCTCGGGTATCGTCCAGGTCGTTTTCAATCCGGAAACGTCGAAAAAGTGCCATGAAATAGCCAGCCAGCTCAGGCCTGAGTATGTTGTACAGGTGGAAGGAATGGTTTCCGCCAGGCCTGACGGTACGGTAAATACCAGGGTTCTTACCGGCGAGATTGAAGTCCTGGCAGGGGAAGTTGTTATCCTCAATGCCTCCAGGACTCCGCCTTTCTACATCAACGAAGACAGCGAAGTAAACGAAAACCTGCGTCTGAAATACCGCTATCTCGATCTGCGGCGGAACAGGATGAAGAACAATATCCTGTTCAGACATGAGATTATAAAATTCATGCGGGAGTACCTCTACCAGAAGGGCTTTGTTGAGGTGGAAACACCCATACTGATAAAAAGTACGCCTGAAGGAGCACGGGACTATCTTGTCCCCAGCCGTCTGTATGCCGGTAAATTTTATGCCCTGCCCCAGTCTCCCCAGCAGCTCAAGCAACTTTTAATGGTAGCCGGGATAGAAAAGTATTTTCAGATTGCCAGGTGTTTCCGTGATGAAGATTCGCGCGCAGACCGCCAGCCTGAATTTACCCAGTTAGATATCGAAATGAGTTTTATCGAGGAAGAGGATATCCTCAATTTGCTGGAAGACCTATTTATTTCTATTGTCGAGACTCTCAAACCTGAGCTCAAGATCAATAAACCTTTCCTGAGGCTTCCCTTTCGCGAAGCCATGGAAAAATATGGTTCGGACAAGCCGGACCTGCGTTTCGGGCTGGAAATCAGCGATCTTTCGGATATCGCCGCAGCTACTGAGTTCGGCATCTTTAAAAACGTAATCGACCAGGGGGGCCGGGTCAGGGCGATATGCGCGCCGGGGTGCTCAGGCTACTCCCGCGCTCAACTGGATGAGCTTAATACCCTGGTCCAGAACCTGGGAGCGGCCGGTCTGCTTACTATCGCGCTGGGCAGCGGTCCGGGCAGCCTTTCCGATCTTACCATGGACATGGTCAAGTCACGGGCGGCCAGATTCATGACATTGGAGCAGGTCAAGCAGATGGCCGCACGGGCGGGAGCGAAAATGGGAGATCTCCTGCTGATCGTGGCAGGAAAACCGGATGTGACCCTGGATGTCCTGGCTGAAATGCGCAGAGAAATGGCCAGGCGGTTAAATCTGATCGATCCGCAGGAGCTCAAATTTGCTTTTATAACGGACTTTCCTCTTCTGAACTGGAACAAAGAAGAAGGTCGCTGGGAGGCCATGCACCATCCCTTCACGCAGCCCCGGGAGTCTGAGATCGACCTCCTGGACAGTGCTCCCGAAAAGGTCCACGGCAGGCATTATGATTTTGTATGCAACGGCTTTGAGATCGCCGGGGGTAGCATCCGCATACATAACCCCGATCTTCAGCGCCGTATTTTCCGGCTGATGGGATACCAGGATGAGAAAATCGAACAGCTTTTCGGCCATCTGCTGGAGGCTTTTGAATACGGCGCACCACCCCACGGCGGAGTAGCGCCGGGGATCGACCGTTTCGTGATGCTCCTTCAGGGAGAAGAGTCCATCCGGGATGTTATCGCCTTCCCCAAGAACCAGAATGCATACGATATGATGCTGGATGCTCCGGCTCCAGCCAGTCAGAAACAAATAGATGAATTACATATGATCATGCGGGAGGAAGTGTGAAAATTACTAATGACAAAACAGAGAGCCGCCAGGCCTACCTGACCATCGAGATGGAGCCGGCAGAGATAGAGGAAGGTCTGGACAAGGCCTATAAACGCCTGGTAAAGAAATACAACGTTCCGGGCTTCCGCAAGGGGAAAACTCCCCGGCTTATCTTGGAGCAGTACCTGGGCAAAGAGGCCTTCCTTGAAGACGCTGTAGAGCATATGGCGCCGGAGGTCTGGGAGAAAGCGGTAAAAGAGCAGGACATCAAAGCCATAGCCCGTCCGGAGGTTAACCTGGACAAGACCGATCCGGTGACCTACAAATTCGTGGTGCCGCTGGAGCCGGTGGTAAAACTTGGTGACTACGAGACGCTCAGAGTAGCCCGGGAAAGTGTAGAATTAAAAGAGGAAGACATTGATGCCGCACTGGAACAGATCCGGCGGCAGCAGGCTATCTGGGAACCGGTTGACAGGCAGGTCAATTCCCGGGACCTGATCATGCTGGATATTGAGAGCAATGTGGAAGGCCAGCCGTATATCAATCAGGATGAGGCTGAATACGAGGTGATAAAGGAGTCCGAATACCCCATCAAGGGATTTGCGGAAGAGATGATAGGGCTTAAAAATGGCGAGAGCAAGGAATTCAAGCTCAAGTTCGCCGATGACTATAACCGGGCCGAGCTGGCGGGCAAGGAAGTCTCTTTCAAGGTGACTATAAACGAAATCAAGCAGGAAAGGCTGCCGGAGCTGAACGACGATCTGGCACAGCAGGTAAATCCAGAATTTAAAACAGTGGCTGATATGAGGAGCAAGGTCAGTGAGGACCTGAAGAGAAATGCCGAGGAAAAGGCCAAAAGGGACTACGACCAGAAAGTCGTTGATTCGGTAGTGGAATTGTCCGAGGTGGAATACCCTCCCGTCATGGAAGAAATGGAGATAGACCAGCTTATCCAGCAGCAGATGCAGCGCTGGCGGCTGGACGAAAAAGGCATGGACGCCTATTTGCAGAGCATTCAGAAAACGGGGGAGCAATTGCGCGACGAGCTCAGGCCTTTAGCCGTCAGGAGCATCAGGCAGTCGCTGGTGCTGACGGAAGTGGCACAGAAAGAGAAGATCCAGGTCGAACAGACCGACCTTCAGTCCGAAGTCGAAGGCATGACCAAAGACGTAAAACCGGAGCGGAAAGAAAAGCTGGTTGAGCTGTTAAACGTACCCCAGATGCAGGCCAATCTCGCCTCTTCCATAGCCACCCGGAAAACGGTGGAAAAACTGACCCAGATCGCTTCATCTCCTGCCGAAATCGCGGAAAATAATGAGAGCGCAGAAAAAAGTGAAAATGCCGGAGCGGAACAGGCCGAGGCAGAAACCAAGGAGGAAAAAGAATGATGGATACAAAGAACGTAATCCCTATGGTTATTGAGACAGGGGCCAGGGGAGGAGAGAGAGCCTTTGATATCTTTTCGCTCCTTTTGAGGGAACGCATCGTGATGTTGAATATGCCTATAAACGACCAGGTGGCCAACGTGGTTATTTCGCAGCTACTCTACCTGGACAGGGAAGACCCGGACAAGGATATCAGCCTTTATATTCATTCACCCGGTGGTGTGGTAACGGCCGGTCTGGCTATTTATGACACCATGCAGTTGATCCGTCCCGAGGTCTCAACCATCTGTCTGGGTATGGCGGCCAGTATGGCCACGGTCCTGCTGACGGCCGGAGCCAAGGGCAAGCGTTATGCCCTGCCCCATGCCACTATTCACATGCACCAGGTGCTGGGCGGTGCACAGGGCCAGGCCGCGGATATCGTTATCGCAGCCAAGGAAGTGATGCGCATGGACGATATTATTCGCGGAATATTCGTCAAGCACACCGGTCAGGCCATGGAAAAAATCCAGCATGATACCGACCGTGATTACTATCTGAATCCTCAACAGGCCATCGAATACGGTCTTATCGACGAGGTCCTGGAGAAAACCGAGACAAAGAAAAAGTAGGCTGCCGGGCGGTGTTCAATCCGTTCAGCAAAAACGCACAATATAAAGGCGGGCGATGTATGTTGCCCGCCTTTGTATATGCCCTCAAGTTGTACTAATACAGAAGCACCGGATATTAATTCAACTTCTCATGGTTTGTGGAAACCGGCAATACAAAAGAAGAACAGGAGACTGAAAGAAACAAAAACAGCACCCATTTAGAGACTGGAACACCCTTTCCTCTGTTCCAGTCGTAGGAATCTCTGAATTTAGAGGGGAGAAAAACAGTGATACTTTCTGAAAGAAGTCCCGGCCCTGTTTGCGACATATGTGAGCATTGACACCGGATTATTTATGATATAATACTATGGTTAAATAATATAATATTATAATTAGTATATTGCGCCCCGGTAAACAGGCCCTCTTCTTTTGATCCGAAAATAATTAAAACAAGACAAAAATAGTAAAAGAGCCGGCAATGAACAGTCCGTCCGGAGATTAAGGGGGCGGAGAATGATTTGCGGCCTCAAAGGAGTGAAATTATGGCAGGACCTCTTGACGGAATTCGCGTGCTGGAGTGTGACGGTTATCTGAGTGCTCCCACGGCAGGCTATATGCTGGGCGACCTGGGTGCAGAAATTATAAAAGTTGAGGACCGTGTGAAAGGAGATCCGGCCAGGGGTGTGGCGGAAATATTCGGACAGGCCACTACAGCCAAGGCGGGCATCAACGTTCTATTCGAGACGGCTAACAGGCACAAAAAAAGCATGACGCTTGACCTGAACAAAGAGAAAGGCATGGAGGTGCTGCACCAGTTGGTGGCAGTTTCGGATGTTTTTCTTACCAACTACTCGCCGACGGCTATTACCAGGCTGGGCATTGACTATGAGAGCATGAAAAAATACAATCCCAAGCTGATCTATGCCCTGGCTACCGGCTATGGCACCAGGGGACCTGAAAGCCAGAAAAGGGCCTTTGATACCATCGCCCAGGCCCGTTCGGGTATGATGTATTCCGTGGGAGAATCCCAGGGTATTCCCTCACAGATAGGCGGCATTATCTTCGATCAGATGACCGGTACTCTTCTGGCCTACGGCGTGCTGGCAGCCCTGGTAGCCCGTGACAGGCAGGGAGTCGGACAGCAGGTGGATGTCTCGCTGCTGGGGTCGGGCATACACCTCCAGGCTTATGGAGTGAATACCGCTACTCTGAAGGGACGTACGATGAAGTCCTCCCGCTCCGGCTTGAAAAATCCCATGGCCAATCACTACGAGTGTTCCGACGGCAGATGGATTGTCCTGTCCGAATCTCAGACCGACCGTTTCTGGCACAATTTCTGCGATGCCCTCGATATTCTGCATATCGAAAAAGATGAAAAATACAAAACGGTCGTGGAGAGAAAACAGAATTTCCGGGAGCTGACCGCCTATATCGAGAGCGTTTTCAAGACCAGACCCAGGGACGAATGGGTTAAAAGGCTTGAGGAAAAAGGAGGCGGGCTGGCTTTCAGTCCGATCAACAGACTGACCGAATTGACCGATGATCCCCAGGTCATGGCCAACGAGTACGTCACTTCGGTCCAGCATCCCACCCTCGGCTCCATCAATGTGGTGGGTGTGCCTGTGAAGATGAGCGAGACGCCGCCTTCAGCCGAGGGATGGGCCCCTGAGTTCGGAGAACATACCGAGGACGTCCTGATCCATGTGCTGGGTTATTCCTGGGATGATATCACAGCTCTGAAGGAAGCAGAGGTAATATAATCAAGCGTTTCTGATGACGTCCTCCCAGCATTTGCAGGGCGATTCGATACCGGCCTGCTCAGCCGGAGTTTTACCGTTCAGCGCTTCATGGGCCCTGAAAAAGTTGTAATATACCAGCCAGCTCTGGTTAAACAGCCGGGCGGAGGCTATGCTTTTCAGCCTTTTTACAACGGTGGTCCTGTCTCTGAGGGTGGCGTGGAAGGGGACTATTCTCTGCGGGTCAGTTTCCAGTACGAACAGGTTCAGCGGGACTTTCCAGCCGTCATCGGCGGGCTCGCTTTCTGTCTCGATCAGGTAGGATATATAGCTGTCCGTAATGACCCTGGCCGGCAGTGTACCGGCAACGTGACAGGCCTGTTGAAAAAAGGTCCCGGTCTCGGTCTCGGAGCGTGAAGGTGTGATATGTGAGGCCAGCAGAAACCTGGTCTTTTCATCCTGGATATCGAAGATCCACACCTTTTGGCCGTGAATGCGTATCACAGTCTCGTCCGCTATCCAGGTCTCACCCTTGATCAGGGGTCTGCGATACTGGTTACGGCTGATGGCTGATCTTGAGTATTTATTTAGCCATTTGAAGAGGGTCCTCTTTGACGGGGATCGCCCGAACTCGGCTTCCAGCAAGCGGTCTATCTCTTCAATAGCGGTCCCGCAGTAGAGCAGCGTCAGGAAACGGCTGATTTCAGTGAAGGGCGTTTTCATATGAAAGGAGCATTGGTCCGCCTTGAACTTCATGCGGCATGACTTGCACATGTAGACCTGACGCTGTCCGTAGGTGCCGTATCTGACTATGGCGCTTGAACCGCATCTTTTACAGGTGATCAGCTCCTGGTTGGCCGGCAAGTTAGCCGGCGGTTGGTAGTTTATGGTCATGAGATTCAATCCGGACTATTTTTCAGCCGTTCCTATTATAACAAAATCAACCAAATGTATACAGAAACGTTGACTTACAAACAATTCGTAAATTATAATATCTCAGCGATATTCGATACAAACGGGTGATTAACAACGGGCATTAATATCTTCCCACCGGCGTATGCTCAAAATCTCTGCTGGAATTCGTGCGGAAGCCGCCTGTGTACAAACTCCATGACTTGTCATCCGTGTAACGGGATTCCGTTATCAGCCTGGATTTATGCGGACATCCGTCTGCGGGCGGATGTTCAGGCACGGGGATATGGTAGGGCTGGTATCAGACTTAATCCGGTGAGGAGAAAAAACGATAACTATTAAAGACCGCGGAGGAAAGAATGGAGATTAAAGTCAGGAACAAGCGTCTGGATGAAGAGGTATTTCAAAAGCAGAGATTAGAATGGCTGACAGAATGGCCTACCGGCAAAGAAGTGGACTTCGATGATGCCGTAGCATACCAGAAGAGTCTTCCGGACAGCAAGATCTGGTGGAAGGTGATGAAAAAGCTGCGCGAGGAAGGCAGGACTGTTGTCTCTCCACGGGCCGGTACGGGTGTTCTGGAGGAAGAAATCAAGCTCTGCCAGTCCCTGGAGAACTCCGGAGTTCCTCTTATCCCTGTAACGACGGACAGCTATACCCGGGGAAAGAAGTTTGAAATAGCCAAACAAGCCCTTGAAGAAAGCGAAAAGACCGGGAAAAAGATATTGAACGGCTATCCGATCGCAATACAGGGAGTGAAAAATACCCGGAAGGTGATCGAGTCGTGTAAAAATGCCGCCTTTACTCCCAGGGGTGCGGGTGGAGTATCCATGGAAATCGCCCTGGCCTCAGGTATGACCGCCGGGGGAGGGGAGGCCTTCCTGGGATTCGGCGCTTACAGCAAGAAAGACACGCTGGACGATAGTTTTATCAGGGTGCAGTATGCCAACAGATTGGCCGGCTGGTACGCGGACAGGGGTGTAATCATCAGCGTGGATGCGCACGGCTGGACGCCTACGGCCACCTTTCCTTTGAGTATCAACATCGCATCCCAGGTGATCGATTCGATGGCGGCTGCGGAGCAGGGAGTAAAGGCTATTACACCGCTGGTGCATTACATGGGCAATATGGCCCAGGATTTGGCCTGGACGAAGGTCTCTCCCAACATGATACGCGAATACCTGGACAAATATGGGTACAAAGACACCATGGTTACCGGCCGTATCTGCCAGATGGTCCCGCTTTATCCCGTTCCTCTGGACCTGGGCGGCGCTTTCGCTTATATCAACTATTCCGCCATGGTAGCCTCTCTGGCCAATGCCGAAGCCCTCTTTGTGCGGACGGTGGACGAAGGGGCGGGCGTACCCGATACCCGCAGTCATGAAATGAGCTACAGGTCCGCCAAATGGATTTTCGATGTGGTAAGGGAGCAGCGGATCGAGTTCGACATGAAGGATGTAGAAACAGAAGAAAAGGTCACCGAAACCGAGGTCAGGGCGATCCTGGACAGGGTCTTCGATCTGGGTGACGGGGATGTCCTGGTAGGGGCCTGCAAGGCCATCGAGTCCGGTGTACTTGACTCCACCTGGAGCTCAAATCTCAACGTCAAGGACAAAGTGCTGGGTGTCAGGGATGCCAGAGGGGCCTGCCGTTACATGGAGTTCGGTAATCTGCCTTTACCCTCGGAGATAAAAGATTTCCACCGCCAGAAGGTGGCAGAGCGGGAAAAGGCCGAAGGCAGGAAACTGGACTATAACACCGCGGTGCATGATCTGTGGGGCTTCAGCAAGGGCAAGATAGTCGGCCTGCCGCCCTACGACCAATAAAATTGGATTAAAGACTGAGAGCTATCAAAGGCAGGAGGAGAAACAGATGAGTCAGGCAGCAATGATAATCACGGGGACACTGGGCACGGATGCCCATGTCATCGGTACCAAGATATTATCTCGGGCGCTGAGGGAGGCCGGGTTCAGGGTAACGGAGCTTGGGGCGTATACGCCGCCTGAAGATTTCATCAAGGCAGCCCAGGAAACGAAGGCGGATGCGATACTGATGAGCTCGCTGTACGGCATGGGGGAGTTTGATCTGAAGGGATTCAAGGAGAAGATCAGTGAGGCGGGGCTGGAAGATGTGCTGCTGTATATAGGTGGCAACCTGGTGGTGGGGAGACAAGACCATAAAGTGGTGGAGGAGAAATTCAAGGCGCTGGGTTTTCAGCGGGTATACCCTCCGGAGACCGACCTGGAGTC
>JAFGOB010000103.1 GCA_016926695.1 Dehalococcoidales bacterium
CCATCCGATCAAGTCATCTTTTTGAACTGCCTACACGGTCACTAACCCCAAACTGGATACGGTCATAGAGTGCGAGCGTCAACACCTGCCTTTAATATTTAAATAGCATGTATTGAAGCGCTTTTACTTTCCAAAATACCGGAGCCTGATTTAACCTGAATTTACAGTACTTTCAGTCCTGTGCATGCATGAATGATATCATAGTCCCTATCTTTATGAAAAACATACAAATCATTTTCCAGACATATAGCTGAAATAATACAGTCAACGGTTGATCTGATTGTCCTGCCTTTTGATCTGCATATCCTGTAAATACCGGCGGCATTGATATAAGTATCTATGCCATTCGGATCATAAACCGGAAATTCCAGGAGATAACTTCTTATTGTGTACATCTTCCTTTCTTCTTTTATACCCTGGAGTATTTCCGTAAGTATAATACCGGTTATAGATATTTCTTCTTCATCCTCAATAAGTTCATGGAGTATCCGCCGTTCCGGTGAATTTTCTCCCCTGAAGAAATCAATCCATACACTGGTATCGACAAGGATCATAGCCTGTTTTGCCTTATTTCTTCGAGTTTACCGGTCCAACCTGCTTTTCCTTCCATATCAAGTATTCTCTTTCTTTTTAACTTGCGCACGAGTTCCTCAACCGCATAATTCACAAGGTCTTTTTTGGTCTTCTTGTTTGTCAGCTTTATAGCCTCACTTATCAGCTTTTCATCAAGCTCAATATTGGTCCTTTTCATCTGCTATCTCCATACAGTCCTATACACATAATTTAGCAAATATTCGTGTACTATTCAAGAAGTGCCGGAAAGAAAATTGCAGATTGTTTTATTAAGTTAACAGGGCTTGTCGGTTTAGCCTTATTGTTATTACTGCTGATATCTCATCAAGATACGCACTTTCAATTATTTTTGAACATGGTATAATTCTAATAACACCCCGGGTAAAATACAGAATAAACAATAATAACGGAGGAAAAATACATGCAGGAAGTCTATGAATTTTTAAAGAAAAGCGGGGCCTATTATCTGGCAACAATGGATGGTGACCAGCCGAGGGTGCGTCCCTTCGGAACAGTCAACATCTTTGATAATAAACTATATATTCAAACCGGTAAGTCAAAGGATGTTTCCAAACAAATGGGGAAAAATCCCAGGATCGAAATTTGCGCCTTCAATGAAGGCAAATGGATTCGTGTTCAGGCAACGGCTGTTGACGACGATCGTGTAGAAGCAAAGGAGAGCATGCTCGAAGCCTATCCTAATTTAAAGGCGGTTTATTCTGCAACAGACAGCAACACTCAGGTCCTTTATCTGAAAGACGCCACGGCTACCATCGCTTCCTTTACGAGCGAACCGAAAGTAATTAATTTTTGATGTTCGTGCAAAAAGGTCTGTTATTCAATTGTCTGACCACAGTGTGTGTCATGCTGGATACCGACATCGCCTTCTCACCCGTCGGGCAGCATCATCAGGGTGGGGTGGATTTTGATTTTAATACCTTTTTGTACTATGGTCAATTTTAGTTTATGAAAAATAATAATGAAAAGGAGAATTGAATGACGGATAGAGGGATTTTCGACCTTACGGGGAAAGTTGCCCTTATTACCGGCGGCAGTAGAGGTATCGGCCGGTCTATTGCCGAGGCTGTTGCCGCCTTCGGGGCTGATGTCGCCATCGCAGCCCGCGACCAGGGCAAGATCAATGAAACGCTGGGTATACTGGAAAAGTACAACGTCAGGACTCTGGGAATATCCGCCGACATGATGAAAGAAGAAGATATCAAGAGAATGGTCGATGACACCATGAATAAATTCGGCCGCATTGATATCCTTTTCAATAATGCCGGTATTGCCAGGACTCAGCGTCCGATACACGAGGAAATCATTACTGATTTCGATACCGTCATCGCCACCGACCTGAGAGGACCTTTCATCGTATTAAAGTATGTCCTGCCTATCATGATTAAACAGAACAAGGGCTCCATCATCAATACCTCGTCTACGGCCGGTGTGAGAGCGGAACTGCCGGAAATCGCCCCAATCGCTTACTGCGCTGCTAAAGCAGGCGTTAATGTTATGACCCAGATCGCCGCTCTCGAGTATGCTAAATACAATATTCGGGTGAACTGTATTGCCCCGGGTATACATCATTCAGAGCTCGGCCATGATAATCCCTCCAAGCCAGCCGCCCCTACCACTCCGGAAGAAATAGCTCTTATGAAAGAAAGAGGCCAAAAAATACACGATGATATCCCGATGGGGCGCATGGCCCAAACCGACGAACTGGCAGGTCTGGCTGTCCTGCTGGCTTCTGACGCCTCCAGCTACATCACCGGCCAGGTCATCATCCAGGACGGCGGCCGGTCAATCAAACACTAGGATTTAACTCAATCTGATATCGCATAAAGGCCTCCCGGCCGGGAGGCCTTTAACATTTCTCCTTTGTACTGACTGAGGGTATTTCTCTAACGGTTGATATTTTCCGGGAGGTTGATTATATTTACTGCAGTCCCTATTTAAAAAAGGAGGACTCACGTTAAATTGAACAAACATGACCTTGATTCAATCGTAATCGGCTATTTACCTCCGGGCATCCCACCACCCTTCCGGAGACGTAAAGACATGGTACCTGAAAGGGTATTCGACTTTGAGATTCCCCCTCCTCCGATTCCATCCGCCGACATCAAGAAAGAGATAGAGGCCGAAGTCGTGGTGGTAGGCGCCGGCATAGCAGGGTTAAGCGCTGCGCTTTCAGCATCAGAGGCCGGAGCAAGTACCATTCTGTTAGAAAAGACGGACAGAGTCCAGGCCCGCGGCCTTGATAATGCCTTCATCGATAGCCGGCTTCAAAAGAAGCTGGGAATCGAAATCGATAAAAATGAAGTGATATTGAACTTTATGAAATATTGCTCCAATAAACCGGACCAGAGATTAGTCCGTATGTGGGCGGAGGGCAGCGGCGAGACCGCTGACTGGCTGATGGATATGACGGATTCTGCCGGAATCGAGGTGATTATCTGTAAATATCCTCCCCCGCCGATGTTCGATAATGCCACGGAATATTATCCCCAGTACTCGGTAACCCACCAGTTCACTGATGAAAAGCTGGTGGCAAAATGTTTGCTGGACAATGCCCTCAAGAAGGGTGCTACAGCATATTTCAGGACCAGAGCCAAACAATTGCTGAGGAAAGGCAACGGTAGGGTTACCGGCGTCATTGCCCAAAACTTAAAAGGTGAATATATTCGGTACAATGCTTCCAAAGCTGTAATATTATGTACCGGAGATTATGCCAGTAATTCCCAGATGATGGCCAAATACTGTCCGCAGTCGGCCTATCTTCCACCGATGATACCCACCTCTACAGGTGACGGTCACCTGATGGCCATGTGGATCGGTGCTGTCATGGAGCCGGGACCCCACTCCCCCATGACCCATGGTCCCGCCGGCCCCCTGCTCAGCTCGGCCTTTCTCCAGGTCAATCTCCTGGGAGAGCGCTTCCAAAACGAAGATGTGCCGATTCAAAGCAACGTCAATGCTATCGAGAGGCAACCCGGAAAAACGGCCTGGCAGGTATTCGATTCAAAGTACCCGCAGGAGATCCCTTACCACGGGATAGGCCTGGGGAAAATCCTGGTAGCAACCGAAAAAATCCAGCAGGATGTCGCCAAAATATCGATAACAGCCGGCTCTATTGAAGATCTGGCAGCAAAAATGAAAGTGCCTGTCGAAACGTTTACTGCAACGGTAAACAGGTACAACGAGCTGGCGCGATTGGGGAAAGACCTGGACTTCGGCAAGCGTTCTGACCGCATGTCGCCTCTGGATAAGCCCCCCTATTACGCCGGCAAAGCGGGCTACATTCTTCTGGCTGTTATGGGCGGCCTGAACATCAACCGCTATCTTCAACCGCTGGATAAAGACTGGAAGGTTATTAACGGCCTCTATCTTGCGGGCAATACCATGGGAAACCGGTTCGCAGGGGACTATCCTACCATGTGCCCCGGACTCAGCCATGGAATGTCCATACACTTCGGACGAATAGCGGGTCTGAATGCAGCCACCTGATCTATCATTTCGAATACTCCGTGAAAACTACATGTTACCCTTCTCTGTGACCGGAGATGATGGACCGGACCGGCTTCTGATACAGCCCGGGGTTATTTACGATGGTATTCAGATATCCCGGGCTATGGAGAAGGCCATACCGGTAGCCTGCTGAATGTTCTTGGCAGCCAGACAATCACCGATCTGATAGAACACGGGAGCGCAGAAACGGAGAGCATCGGCTTCGGCATGCAGCGGGCGCTGTCCGATTGCATAGACAACCGTACCGGCAGCAAAGAGCTGTTTGCTCTCTTTCTCTCCGTCAGCCCGCATAGCCCTGCCGACGGTATTTGAGGTACCCCTGGCTGCCTGTACCGTTTTGCTCACCGGCAGAGAAAAGTCGCTACCCACGTATCCGCCGATAACGCCCTTCTCATTTATTTCTACGACTCTGGTGGCTGTGAATATCCGTATGCCATACCTCTTTATCTCATTATTTAAAGCCAAACCGTGGCATTGATTTCCCCCATCGTTCAGGCACTCCATCATTTCTATGATAGTAACTTTACGACGGAGACCTGCCAGATAGATGCCCAGCTCAACACCCACCAGCCCTCCGCCAATTATAACTACATTATCACCGCATTTTTCCGGATGATAATATACTTCTTCCGCTCCCATGACATTATTTCCTTTAATTCCCGGAATATCGGGTATCACTGGTTTTGCCCCAAGTGCCGCGATGATAACGTCAGCTTCGGCGGCCTGCGCACACTCAGGTGTTACTTCGGTATTTATTCTTACGTCTATCGGTGCACGGAAGACCATCCTGGCCTGATAGTCCAGGTATTCGGCAAGATGCTGTTTAAAGGGCACCTTTTGCTCGCATCTGAGAACGCCGCCGAGGCGGTTGCCCTTTTCACACAGGATAACTTTATGCCCCCGCTGGGAAGCGGTCAGGGCTGCCTGCATGCCGGCTACTCCGCCGCCCGCTACCAGTACAGTCTTTTTAATGGCCTGCGGCAGCGCATGCCTGGAATCCAATTCATACCCGATCTCGGGATTCACGGCGCAACTGTACTCGTACCTGGATAAAACAGTGGAAAAACAGGTCAGACAGCGCAGGCAGGGCCTTATTTCATCAGACTTGCCCTCGCGCGCTTTTTGAGGCATAAAGGGATCGGCCATGAGTGCGCGTCCGGCTACTACAACATCCGCCTGGCCGGATGCGATGATTTCTTCCATCAGTCCGGGATCGCCTAGAGCGCCCACCGTTGCTATCGGAGTTTTAACATGTTTTTTTATCTCAGCCGCATATTTAACGTTAACTCCATCCGGCAGGAACATGCTGGGATGCGTAATGGTAAATACCTCCGGCACTTCGTGATTCCCGGCCGATACATGGATCAGGTCTGCCTTCCCTTCCAGTTTTTTAGCTATCTCTATGCCTTCTTCGATACCGTATCCGCCTTCATAGCACATGGATCCGCTCATACGGACCTCTACCGGAAAGTCCCGGCCGCACAGCTCTTTTATTCTTGTTAGAATAGCCAGCGGTAAACGGCAGCGGTTCTCCAGGCTGCCGCCCCACCTGTCACGGCGTTTGTTTATTCCCGGATCTAAAAACTGGTTGAGGAGCCAGCCGTGACCGGCATGGACCATTACCATGCCGAATCCGCAGTATTTGGCAAAAGCCGCCGCCGACCCGTAGGCCTCGATCGTTTCCTCTATTACGGGTTCCGGCATAGCCGGTACAAAGTCTCCGATTGCGTTGGGGCCATCGACGACCCCGTAAATCTGGTTGCCCCTTTTTTTACTGAGATAAGCATTCGCGCCGGCATGCCATAACTCTATGGTCGCAACCGCTCCATGCCGGCTGATAGCGCTGGCCAGGCGGTAAAGAGGAGGAGCCAGACCGGGATCGTCCAGAGCGGGATTGTTAATAGGCCCTCCGCAGCCCCTCTTGCTATCCGGTACGGCAGAACCGAAATTAACACTCGCCGCACCTCCCAGGGCCAGGTTCTCAAAGAAACCGATAGTCTCATCCAGAGGATAGCTTCTTGATGAATAATAACAATAGCCTAGAGGAGCGGCAAATAAACGGTTGCGAAAAAGGGTATTCCCCAGCTTGATAGGAGAGAAAAGATGAGGATATTTACATTCGTACATTTTTCTGTTTGCCGCTGCGCTGAGCGGCTGCTCCCTGTAATATATTTGGTCAGCCAATGCGGATTTAGCACACCGGATTAAACTACTTTACACCAAATACAGTCCAAATCCAATCCCGACTGATGCTCTTCTTCGAACGGTTGAAAACCGTAATAGCGAAATTAGTACCCCCCGGCAAGCCGGGGGGTACTAATCACAAATCTTATATTTCACTAACACTATAATGTTTTTTTATCACTTGATCATCATACCCGGCAGCCAGAGGCTTATCGAGGGAACCGCAATAATCAATGCCAGGAAGATAAACAAAGTGGCAAGAAACGGGGACACACCCTTTAGAAGTTTATCCATGGGTACATCGAAAGCAGTCCTCATCAGGAACAACTCCAGTCCCATCGGGGGAGTAATAAGTCCTATCTGCATATTGACCACATATAGTACTCCGAACCAGATGGGGTTAAAGCCGATTTCTACTATCACTGGAACAAATATAGGAATAGTGAGAAGCATAATAGTGATGCCGTCAAGGAAACATCCCAGGATTATCAGCAAGACGTTGATCGATATAATTACTATCCATGGAGACATATTGGAATCCGTAACCAGCCCGGTTACCAGCTTGACAACATTGGAAGCGCCGATAACGTAGGAAAAAATCCAGGCACCGATCATCATAAACAGGATCATGCCATTGATTTTAGCTGTTTCCATCAGCGCCCGCTTGAGTCCCTGCCACCGTAACTTGAAAAAGGCGACCCCGATCAACAAAACGGCTACTACACCCACACCGGCCGCTTCAGTGGGAGAAGCCACTCCCAGGTATATCGAGCCCAATATGCAAAACATTATCACTACGATGGGCCAAACCAGCCTGAGTGAGAAAAACCTCTCCTTCCAGGTAACTCCGCCTATGGCCGGTCCGAGTTTCGGATTACGGGTGCATAGAAGAATAGCCACCGTAGCCAGCATGGCTGCCAGTAAAATCCCGGGTAGTATGCCGGCCATAAAGAGACGTCCAATTGATGTCTCTGACAGAACGCCGTAGATAATCATCCCCGCACTGGGAGGTATCAATGGTCCCAGAGATCCCCCGCAGCAGAGCCCGCCCATAGATAAACCTTCATCATAACCGTATCTTTCAAATTCAGGCTTGGCTATTTTCCCTACCGCCAGAATCGCAGCCGCGCTGGTACCAACGGCAGCAGATATGGCTGCCTCTCCCAGGATGCTGGTAACAATGAGTCCTCCGTTAATACGGGAAAGCCAGGCACGTGCAGCGCGATATATTTGTTCCCCAATTGGTGTCTCGGCAATCAGAGAGGCTAAGAAGACGAATAATGGCAGCGGTACCCAGTTCAGATTATAGAGGGTGTTGAAGGTAGTCCAGCCTATTTTGTCCAGGCTCATGGGGCCGTATGTAAAGTAGGCAACAAAGATCGCTATAAATCCCAGTGAATAGATAACAGGCAAGCCCATCATCATAAGAAAGAGCATACCTGCTACGCATACTATTGCTCCAGTAGTAAAATCCATTAGCTACCTACCTTTCTAATCACTTTTAATTTCAGATGTTTTGCTCTGCCCGGAATGCTCTCCGCTATTCTTTCGCATTTCATAAATCCCCTCCACTATTTCTCCTATGAGAACAATAAAGAGAAAGGAATAACAAATGGGTACGACAAGTTTGATAGGACCCAGAGGCAACGCCATGGCTGATTGGCTGATCTGGCCTATTTGCAGGGCATAAACGGCATTTTCCCAGCTCTTCCAGATCAGCAAAGAGCAAAAAACCATAGCCATGATTGGGAAAAGGGTGCTGCTAAGAATTAACTTAAATCTATAAGGAAAACGGCTTGAAATAAGATCGTTTTTAACATTTAGCCTCAGCTTTTCAACTCCGGCCACGGCCAGGACACCGCAGAACAGGAGAAACATGGCGCTAAATTCATAGGTAGCCGCCTGCGGTGAATTCAGGGCATACCTCATAAATACACCATAGGTCTGGAATACCGCGATCAGCAATATCAGAATCCCGCTGATCAACAGCAGGAGGTTCGCAATGGTATTCTCCCATCGATTCTTGAACCGTACAAATTTCTCAAACAATTTCCACACTCCTGTAGGGGTATCAGGCAGTCTTTTTGATTATTAAGCTCTTCCGGCGGCTTTAAGCCGCCGGAAGAGACTTTTACTATTCCCTTTTATTCTATGGGGAACTTGGCATTTGCCTCATCGGCAATAGATTTAATTATTTGATAAACTTCTGGATCTGCAGCTTTAGCTTTGTCGTAGAGCGGCTTAACCGCCTCTCTCCATCTATTCAGCTCTTGCTGGTCGGGATAGAATATCTCAACCCCGTTGGCTGCCAGGTCGGCATGGTCTTGATCATATATGTCGATAACGAACTGGTCGATAATATCGTTGTATTCTGCTGCTACTTCGGAAATTGCGGTCTGAACATCTTTAGGAAGACTATTCCAGACTTCCAGGTTCATGGCAAATCCGTGAGTGGCCGCAACCAGGTAGGCCGAGGTCATGTGTTTGGCAACATCATATAACGCGTAGCTGACCATGGAGGATGGCGCCTGTATGGTTCCGTCGAATACCTTTTTCTCCATCAACTGGTAGGCCTCGGTATATGGCTGTCCGCTGACGGGCTCTGCACCCAGCGCTTTAATGAAGTCGGCAAATACAGGAGAGATTGCCTGGATAAGCATTCCGTCAAAATCTTCCAGTGTGTGAACCGGTCTGGTGCCTATAAGGGCCATGCCCATATAGTTATGTAAATTAAGTAATTTGGCGTTGAACTTTTCCTGCAGTATTTTGTCATGTACATCAAAATACTTTCTGGTGGAATAACTATGGGCCTGAATGTTATTTTGCAGGAATGGAAGCTCGGTAAACCCAAGCCTGGCATCATCAGAAGCATGGAAACCGGTGGTGACTGCTCCCATTTCCACGCCTCCGGTCCTTATACCGTCAAGAATTTCAGGGAAGGCCAATAACTGTCCGGCCGGGTAGTATTCAATTTTATAGGCAGGTCCGATGCGTGCATTCATGGCGTCGACCATAGCCTGCTCATCCGGTACATAGTCGGCAGTGGCGGCGCTGGCAAACTTTAGGATTTTGGTTTTCACTTCTGCTTTGGTTGCGGGAGCGGCGGCGGCAGCGGTTGTTGCAGGAGCGGCTGCGGGAGCGGTTGTTTTCTCTTCACTTGAACATGAAGTCACAAACCCACCTAACAGGCTCATGACAAGAATAACACTGATTAAAATGGCTAATTTTTTCATTGTTGGTTTTTACCTCCTTCTGGTTTGTTCTTGGGCATTTTTGAGCCGTGGAAAGTCTATTTCTTCTTATAACACCTCCTTGATCCAATAAAATCTTCTCTATCAATCACAATATGGCCCATGATCTATATCGAACATCTATCTCCAAACCGGGTAACCACCAGTTGAAATCAGTTATGTAAATCAGTATACTTGAACACTATTTTATCTCCTGCAACTGTTACCGCTCCTGTTATCAGATTAAAAAAAATAGGTCCGGCGCCGCCATCAGGCCTGAAATGACCTTGCGGTGGTCCGGCTACCATTCTTCCCGTAAAGGCAGCGCCGTTGAATTCGATATTATATTTACTCAACACCAACCACCCTTAAGTAAGTAAACCCATCCTTGCCTGTCAGGCTGCTACTGGAAAGAACTGCCTGGCTTAATTTGTATGTAGATAACCAAAATACAAAATACAACGGACATATTTTGCCAGATCAATTCGTGTTTATTATATTAACGTTGGGGCCGGATGTCAAAAAATGGATATTAATACTTATAAAATGTTGACAGTCCCACAAAATATAGCCGAATGAAGGAAGTAAATAATCTCGTGGTGGCAGAGCCTGCCCATGCAGGAATATTAATTTTATGTTTTCCTTTTGTTCTATATTTTGGCTGGCCGCAAGGATCGCCCCGGTAAACGGCTTTATATCAATTTGGGACCGTTGGCGCACTCAACGAAGATATAGGGCCGGTTCACTTTAGATTTCGTGATGGTATATTCGACACCTGCCGGTATAAAGACTACGGTAGATTGCTTGAAGCTGTGTTTCTCCATTTCCTTTCCGACACAAAATTCAACTTCGGCGCCTAATTCGAACTGATTGTCCGCATCATTACCGAAAAATCCCAGAATTACCGGATAGGGATGAGAATGAGTGCCCAGTGTCTGAAGAGGATTATCCCCGTTAATGAAAGCAGAGGCAAAATGGAAGCTGCCCTTCATAACATCGTCATCCACATAAGTGGTATATTTTTTATATTCTTTACGTTTTTCGCCCGGTTTAGGGCCACTGATAAAATACTTATCATAATGCCGGTCGAAGGCGCCTTCCTGTTTGATAGTGCCCTGCCAGTCGTTTTTCACGTTGACGGGACCGGTCATGCAATAAATGTGGAAAACGGGCCTCTTCATATGGGTAACTATCGGGCAATGCGTAAAACGCTGTGGACAATAGATGGCTGTAGTTTTCGTTACCGTGTGTCTTTCAAATTCGTCGCCCATATAAAGATCTATTTCCCACCCCAGTTCTTCAGGTTTATCAGGATCCGTTCCCTGGAAGTAGAGGACTTCAGAATAAGGATGCCAGTGAGCGCCGTTGATTCCTGTCGAATATTTTGGCTGCATGAAGAGGCAATTGAAGAAAAAGCTGCCCTTGCATACATCATCATCCATCATCGCCACATAGCGTTTCAAGGTCTCGTTGGTTTCATCCGGTTTAGGCCCTCTGACAAACAAGTGGTTGTACATATTTTTTTTCATTTACTTAACATCCTTTTATAAATTTCATCTATTTTATTACGGTAAAAAGCCTTTTCCAGGTATAATTATCGCAATTCTGTGGAAATTCTATACTACCTTCGAAGTGCCGGTCAAATCACAGCATACTGTTATCATTCATCGTTGTTTTGGCCCCTGAAATGGTATATTATGCTGTAAATGCGGATTGCTCAAGAACACGTAACCGGCGTTTGCCACCGGCAGTATTTTTGAGATAGTATGTAAGGAAACCGAAAAAATATGGAGGAATTGTAAAATGCCGGATTGGACCTTGTTGCCGCTTAAAACTAACCTTTCGATATACAAAAAGTTCAATTTCGAACGCACTCCTGTATCCATCAACTACTGCTTCTACAAGCCGGAGGGATTCAAGAAACTTGATAAACCGTGCGGCCTGTGTGAGATGGTGAAAGTCTGCCAGGAGAAAGGGGAACCGTTCTATATCACCGCGGAAGAAGAAGACTGCGTAGGCAAGAGGTTCCTCGGCCTGCCGAGTAAGAATAATCCGCTGTTTTTTCCGGACGGCGGGCGGTTAGGCGTCAATCTGGGCGCCATGCAGAGGCCAGCGGTCAATCTCAGGCATCGTACCTTCTGTCCACACATGGAACCCGGCTCGGTACATTACGTGCTCTTCACGCCACTGGATCAAATCGTCTACGAGCCGGACCTGCTCGTTTTCGTCTGCCCCGCCACACAGGCGGATGTACTGCTGCGTGCCAACACCTATACCACCGGCGATATGTTCGAAGCCCGGGGCACTACGGTAGCCAATTGCTGCTCGCTCTACATCTATCCCTACCAGACTGGCAAGATCAATTACATGGTTAGCGGCCTTTCCTGGGGAATGAACGGCCGGCACGTGTACCCGGAGGGACTAATCATTCTCGTTATTCCCTTCCAGAAGCTGCCCATCGTTACCCAGAACCTCAAGGAAATGACATGGTACCGCGATTCACTTAATCTTGACCGGGATGGATACCAGAAGTGGGATGCCGAACTCACCAGGCGAACCCAGGAAGAGAGCAAAGAGTGGTAATCAGCACTAACGCTTAAAACAGGCAAAAGGCCCCGGCGCTGTTCCGGGGCCTTTTTTCATGATTTTTTGTGTAAAATTTCTTATCTTACTAACCGTCTTAAAATAACCTGGACGAAGCCTGGTTGAGCCTCAGCCGAGCAGGCTCCGGTCACCTTTGCAACTTGCAGAGGCTGTCCGGCGCACCGGCGGGCGACCCAGGCGAAGTCCCATAATACTCCATTTTATTATAAGATTAGTAACTATATTTGACCTTATAGCCGGATTCCCCGGCTCTATGCCATATTATTTGGGTTGGTCTGGGTCTACTTTTCCACCCAGGCATCAAAACACAATCCTGAGCCCCGGTCATACTCTCTTTTGAAGCCTTCAGGATATTGTTTCTTCCATTCTTCCATCTCCGCCGCAGTGACTTTCTCTACCTCAACCAGGTAACCGCTGGTAGCCTGGCCGGCACAGTTTCTTGAGATTAACCCATCCGGAGATATGAGGTTAATGGCGCCTCCCCTATCCAGCCTGCCGGGGATAATCCAGTCGCACCTTGATCCATGGTCCATGTAGGCCACTCCGGGCATCAGCCTCTCGGTAACATAGGCCCCTCCCAACACAGCCCCCCGTTCATTATAGGCCTTCACTATGTCCCCGTGCTCGATTCCTCTTTCCCCGGCGGTGGCGGGATTAAGCCAGCAGGGCTCATATAAATAGCCGTCCGCACCCTTCACCTTGCAGGTAGGAATTTCATGGGTCCAGGAGATATCGTCACACTGGGCATGGATTCTCCACCTGGGATGGTTGGACATCATGAGCAGAGGGTACTTCTCAGCCCTCTCACCGGATATCCTTTCATCATGAGTCTCGCTCTTTTCGATCCAGTGGGGCACCGGCGGTCTCTCTTTATCATCCGGAAAGTTGACGGCCAGCCTTTCAGAATAAAATTCTATTTTTCCGCTCGGCGTTGTCAGCGGATTACCTTCAGGATCATTATAAAAACCTATAATACCGGCCGGGTCTTTATCCCAGTTATCCCTGGTCGGCACCACATAATAACCTTTTTCATTAAGCTCCTCCCAGGTGATCATATCCTGAACACCCGAGCCTTCAAAACCCTCTTTAATCCATTCATCGACGGTCTTACCACTGGTATACTCTTCATACAAGCCAAGCTTGCGGGCCACCTCGCACACTGCCTCATAGTCGCTTCGGGACTCACCTAACGGCTCAATACATTTCGCTTCTGGGAATATCAGGCAATATTGCAAACTGCCCATATCTACATTGATTTCTTTTTCCTCAAATTTGGTGTTTACGGGCAGTATGATATCCGCAAAGACGCTATCGTTCTCCATCCAGGGATGCTGGACGATGATAGTCTCGATCTGAGCGCTTTTCAGCGATTCTACGGTCTCAGTGCCGCCATTCCAGCAGGTAGATCGGCAGGGGGTATCGCTCCAGATCATACGGATATATGAGCCACCTTCGGACTTGGGAATAGGATACCTGTATTTTTTAAACTGGTCTTCCACCGGTGCAGCGATTCCCCCGGTGCCCCAGAAATCAACCTGCGAGTCGGGTATGGCCTTGTGGATCATAGTCTTGGGAATAATCTGCTTGGGGAAAAATGAGATGGGCATTATAGTGGGTTTTTTCTTGCCCAGCGGACAACCCTGTATGGCATTGGGCACCACTTCAGACATACCCCCCAGCGGTTCAAACACCGGAGGGACTACTGTGAACTGGTGAACTCCCGGTCTGCCCAGGCCCTGCATAGCCAGAAGAGCCACCTCTAGCCTGGCCGGCTCATGTGAATAGGGGCCTCTTATCAGTCCGCCTCCGCAGAAATGGGATATCGATGTCTTTTTTTGGGACCACTGTCTGGCCAGCGCTTTGATAGTCCTGACGGGGACGCCGCATTTCCGAGAAGCCCAGACAGGGGTTTTGGGAATGCCGTCTTCCTCACCCAGGACATAATCCCTGAATTTATCGAAACCGACGCTGTGTGTGGCCAGGTATTCTTTATCATAGGTCCCTCCGGTTATCCATACATAGGCTACGGCCAGTTGCAGGGCCGCATCGGTATTGGGCAATATAGGTATCCATTTATCGGCATGTATTGCCGCCCCATAGTTCAATTCAGGACAGATATAGACCTGCTTGATGCCTAATTCCTGCCACCAGAAACTGTACCGGCTGGCTGCCTGTCCTGACCGGTACCAGGGAGTAGTTTCCGGATCGCATCCCCAGTACAGAATCATATCGGTATTCCTGGCTACATCCATGACTATATTGCCGTAGGGTTTCATCAGGCCCAGAGGTTCCATGCCCCACATATGCTTGGCGCCCCAATACCAGCCTTCCCAGCTATCCGGGTTCCTGACCTGGAGCGTATAGCCTCCCAAAAGTTCAAGGAGCCTGGTTTGACATCCGTGTGCTACATGTATTGTCTTTGATTCACCGTGCCCGTCAGCCTGGGCCAGTATGGCGTAAGGGCCATAGGTCTTGTGGATTCGCTTGATTTCCGCGGCGATAATATCGGTGGCTTCATCCCAGGAAATTCTCTTGTATTTACTTTTACCCCTATTCTGGGGATTCCTCTCACTCTCGGGGTCCCAGTCCACCCGCTTCAAGGGATACTTGATCCGGTTAGGAGAGTAGATCCGCTTCTTGTAAGCCATGCAAAGGGGTGGCAACAGGGTTTTCATCATCGGTGTGAAAACTTTTCCCCGCGCCTCCATCTTCCAGGGCTTGAACTCCTCGGGCTTATACTTCCAATCATAGTGAACCGGCCTGATTCTGAGTATTCTGCCGTCCCTGGTATCGATCGCTGAAGCATTGAAGCCCTGTCCGGGCTCACCCAGCCAGTCAATCGCTTTCAAAAATGTCTTACTGCCTTCACCTTCCATTATTTCAAATACTCCTTCCTGCCTTGACTATTGCTGTTCCTCTCCCAACCACGGTATACATTATTTTTTTCGATGGTTGTATACTGGTACACAACAGAGAAACCACTGCCGGACTCGTCGCCAAAGTTATTATAGCTTCAGGGCCGGTGTACGGTATTTCCTGACGCTGCGCGGATTTACCTGATTATAGTGCTTTCTCAACCACACTATCAATACCCGGCTTATTCCATTGTGATAAAGAATTCCCGATTTATATCCCGCTTGCCCTCTTAAACGACTAAGCTATCCGCTTACCCACTTTATTACCCTGCCGAAAAACCTCAATGCTATGGAAAGCAATGCCAGAATAATAGCCAGTATACTGAGTACCAGCGCAACCCTCGCTTCTCCGGGCGGCCCAGCCGGTCCCTGCGGCCCCGCGGGACCGGGTTCACCGGCTGGTCCCTGCTCTCCCGCTATTCCAGCCGAACCCTGAGGACCAGGTTCACCAGGCGGTCCCTGCGCTCCTGGTATTCCGGCTGGCCCCTGGGGACCTTGAGGCCCCTGTTCGCCGGGCAATCCCCGGTCGCCGGTTGGACCAGCCGGTCCGGCCAAACCCTGGGGTCCGGTTGCATCGACCACTCTGAATACAGCGCTGGCGATAAAATCGCCTTCCTGGTCCCTGTCGCCTGTGCTTTTCACTATAATAATATGATCGCCCGGGTCGGTTTGGGTGGGAACACTGATTATGGCAACAAAGCCCCCATTCGAATCTGCTGTTAAAGGCGAGGGGAAGGTTGGTATGGCCCTGCCGTCCCAGTAGATATTTACGGCGCCCCAAAAACCATTGCCGACAATGGTAACCGCGGCTATACCTGATTTGGGGGAGAGCGTTAAACCCGGGGCTGCTGATATTTCAGCAGTATTGAAACTTGCAATAACAAAGCTGAGTATCGGAATAACAATTACTAAATAGAACCATCTTTTCATCCCGGAACCTCCTTTGTCAGATATTCTGGTCAAAAGGTGTTCTATAAAGTATTATATGGCAATTGGCCAACCATCACGTGACCGGTCGACCAATTGCCATCGGTTTAAGAATATTGTTTTTAAAGAAGCCTGGCAGCCCTTATGCGGCAAAAATCGGGTGTCCCGGCTCCATGCCGCCGGGCAAAATGGTAGCGGAAAGCCCTCTGGATGGGTGACTCAATCACCGCCCCCGGTCCTCCCCATATATCCAGCGCATTCAGATAAAATTTAGCCAGTGAATCGGAAACGAAGGACTTCGTCAGGAAGGGCATGGCCCGGTTATAATCCTTTTTGGTGTCCCATGACCAGGCTGCTTTGCGGATAAAAAGCCGGCAGGCCTCCACGATCTCATACATCTCTGCGACCTTGATGGCAATGTTCGGATGCTCGATAATAGGCTTTCCTCCCTGAATCCTGGTTTTGGCATACTCAAGGGTCAGATCATAGCAGTTGCGGGCTACACCCAGATAGTTCGAGATATTACAAACATAATCATGGACAAACTCATTCATGCGGGGCCAGAACATCTTGCCGTATTCCCCTACCAGGTTGCGTTTGGGAACCCTCACATTCTCAAAGATGACTTCAGCGCTGGCCGGATTGCCAATGCGGTCGGCATTCATCAGTTCATGGAGGCTTCCGATTGAGACTCCCGGGGTTTCCCTGGGCACCATAAGCGGGGTAAAGCATTCGCTCATGGGTAGATTTTTATCGCTTCTGCACCAGACGATATACAGCCTGGCTGATGCTCCGCCCGTAACCCAGTATTTCTTTCCGTTTATCAAATAATCGTCTCCGTCCGGCTGGACAAAGGTCTTGATTGCAGCACCCGGTTCGTCATAAGGCAGGGTAGCGTCAGACGAACTCTCCTCCTCGGAGGTACAGTTGCCAATAACATAATAAGGATCGCTCATTATTTGGGGATACCATTCAGCCTTTTGATCATCATTCAGAAAGACTTCCATAAAATGTGTCATCTGTAAAAAGTAAGACATCCCTCCGCTGAAAGCAGGATCACCCGCACCCAGCTCTTCACATACCATTGCCTGGGTAACCAGGCTGGCGCCGGTTCCTCCCCACTTCGTATCGAAGCCAAGTGAATATAAGCCCATATCATGCAGCTTTTTGCGTATCTCCCCGGGGCGAGGGTCTTTGGGGTCCCGGCGATTATAATAGTCCACCAGTATGGGTTTGACTTCCTTTTGAATCAGTCTGCGGATAGACTGCTGCAGCATGAGTTGCTCTTCATCCAGGGCAAAATCCATATTTTTTCACTCCTGTGTTATTACTTTGACCGGTACTTACTCATTATAATCTGATGTAGTGCCAGTCAACTAAGTATACAGTATTCAACACGCTTTTAGCTTTGAACTACTGTGAAGCTGTATCTAAGGCACTATTCAGTTAAAAGGAAAACCCGCCTATCTTTCAAGGCTGGCTTTATTACGCCATCCTGCCGTCAACAAGCTTGGGACTAAAAAACCTGATGAAATGCCGGAAAATATAAAAATGTTAATCGTCTTGAAATAGTTAGGACGAAGCCTGGTTGAGCCTCAGCCGAGCAGGCTCCGGTCACCTTTTGAACTTGCGGAGGCTGTAGGCGACCCAGGCGGAGTCCCATGAAACTCCATATTATTATAAGATAATAGTAATTGTAACCGTGGAGACGTATAAAAATTTATACAACTAATTCGCTCAAGCACTCAAGATTCCAGGAATATTACTCAAGTCTTAATCCAAAATAGCCTGGACAGTTGATATTTCGATTTCGAATTAGCATAAGTCCAAATTTAGTCTTCCGGCGTTATATAGCTGCTGGAATCCGATGCTCCGTTAGGGTCAAACGCCTTCTTGACCTTTCGCGCCCACAGGTGGTAGTTGCTGGTACGCGGCCCAAACAGGTCATGGCCCCTGTCACCCCGTACCGTTTGATGATGTCCCAGGGCCTTTTCCAGAGCAGCCTGCCATGTTTCCTGCTGATATGCGAACATATTCTCCCTTGAAGCCGGGTTCTTGGGATCGAGCAGGAAAAGCGATTCCCCATGCCCTAAATGACCGTGTTCAAATACCAGGCTCCAGGAGTTATCGACGCCGTCATCCAGGAACAAACCCTTTTCCACATACTTTCTCTTCAGCCTGATCGCTTCCTTATCCACACCTATGCCAAACTCAAAAGTGTCACGGCATCCGAAGCTTACCTGCTGTTCTGTCATAAGACGAAACGTCTCTCTGTTGGTCGTGGTATTTCTCAGTTGGTGCCATATCAGCTTTTTACGGATAGACGGCTCTTCCACTATGAGAAAAAACTCACCGCCGTTTTCCGCAGCAATTTGCTTTAGTACTTTTTCCTTGTAATCAAACTCACGTTGAGAATCGGCGCCGATAATTACCAGGAGACTTGTCCCTTTATCTACTGTTTGAGAACGTATTTCATCGAAAATCCGGACGCCTTCCCTTCCGCTTTCGGCCAGGTTCTGCGCTATCAACCACGCCGGAAATTTCTCACATAGAAGCGCTATTTCACTTTCCCCTATCTTGTATCCAGCCTCAGTGATCTTTTCCCACGACGGAAAAGTAATGTAATGGACCATAAACGTATCCGGAAGCTCCGGCATATAACCCGGCGACGCTCCCTTGATTTGCATAGCCGCCGGTCCCGGCCAGTGATAGACTTTGGTAGCCGCACCGGTAAAGACACCCATACCGCCGTTCGGCGTCTTGTCGCCCCTGATTACGCCTCTCAAGGATGGACCGGGCCCGTCGCCGCAAAACCATCCGGCCCCAGACCCCAGGGAACCCAGCCTCAGTATCTCGCCCGTGGGCAAGACCCACTCCACACCCAGGACGTTGCGATTCCCATAACTTGTGCTTACGGCTGTATGCCCGATACCCATCAGACCGGTTAGCGGGAGGGCCGAAGTATTGGCGCCGGCGCCCGTGATATTGCAGTTCAGCTTCCTTTTCATCAGTTCGGCTTGAAACTGGCCGCTGATAACGTAAGGCTCCACCACGGCGTACATGGCCTTTTCATTGATTTCCAGGATCCTGTTCATTCTTCTGAGGTCGAGCTGGACCATTCCTTCGCTTGCCGGAGAACTGGAAGACCCCCAACCCGTGCTGAGCGCCTTAAACCTTATTTTATATTTGTTGCATATCCTCACAATAGCCTGGACCTCACCGGTATTCCCGGGTAAAATAACGGCTTCAGACCTGATCCCGAATAGTTTTCCTGTAGGCACTCTTGTAAAACAGTGTAATGAGTATGCGTCCAATAAAGCAGGCTCTTCCGAGATATTCTCAGGTCCCACAATATCTTCCAGTGCCTTATAGGTATCCCTCTCCAGAGCCATATCAAACCTCCTCTCAGATAGCCTGCTCCACAAGCTCAATGATATCGTATACCCTGAGGCTATCGCCGCTTTCTTTGATAGCATCGCTGAAGTTCTTTTTGCACCAGGGGCATGCCGTGACTATTGCCCCGGCCCCAGTAGTTTTGGCCTCTCTTATCCTTTCCAAAGCGGTCCACATGGCAAAGTCCGGGAAAGCATCGATGACACCCCCACCGGCGCCGCAGCACCAGGCACGCTCTCTTATTCTCTCCATCTCAACAAGCCTCAGGCCGGGGATGCTTTTCAATATTTCCCTGGGTGGTTCATAAATCCCGTGCGTCCCTCGCCTGAATTCCTTTGGCGGCTCATGCAGGGCGAATTGTCCGGAGCCTTTGGTACGCACGCCTGTCCAGGGGATCCAGGGCTCTCCCATCCTCCCCAAATGGCAGGGGTCATGATAGGTAACAGTCATCGGCACCTGCCGGGTGAACTCAATTTTGCCCTCTTTTATCAACCGTTCGATAAACTCCGTTATATGCAGTACTTCCAGGTCCAGCTTCTTGCCGATCTTGTGGTAAAGTACCTTGAAGGTATGGTAGCAATCAGAGCAGGGAGTAACCAGGGTTTTGACCCCGGTTGCCTTGAGCATTTCCATATTATGTTCGGCAAACTTGGTCAGCTCCCCCTCATAGCCCATCTCATACGATCGCCCGCCGCAGCAGGTCTCCTCTTTCCCCATAATGCCGACATCAACACCCGCCCTGATAAGCAGGTCCAGAGCGCTTCTTGCGGCCGGCCATAATTCCTTATCAAAACAATAGTTGCAGCCGGCGTGAAAATAGACCTCTGCTTTCTCTGTGGTAAGGTCCTTTGCCCCCAGGCCTTCAGCCCAATCCCCGCGCTCGGACCTGGGCCTGCCCATCATGTTATCCTCTTTCCTCAGTCCGTCGATCACAACCATATGGGAGGGCAAGAGCTGACCGTCCTCCACACACCTGATCCTGAACTGGTATAGTGCTTCCAGCGGTTCCATGTCCCTGTTATATTTACAGGAGACATCGCAGCCGCCGCATGTCAGGCACTGATAAATCATTTCCAGCAGCTTATCCGTATATCCAATTCGACCCTCCAGCATGGACAGGGCCATGTTCAACCTGCCGCCGGCTGAGTAGCTATGAAAATTGTATCTGGCTATACTCGGACAAACCGTGGCGAAGTCATAGCCGCTCATTACCTCCAGCGGGACGAATTTGCAGGATGAACACCGGCTGCACCACTCCAGGTCGTCTCGACAGTCTTCCAACGCCATTTTTTCTCTCCTGATCTCTTACTTAGGGAAGCATAGTTTACCCGGATTCATAATGTTGTTCGGGTCCACGATGCCTTTGATTTTCCTCAAGGCGGCGGCTGTTTCGGTATCTCTCCCATACACCATATTCACCCAGGCGCCATACGGTCGGGAAAAAAAGGCCCCCTTGTTCATCAACGATTGGACAGCATGGGTAGATAACTTTTTAATACTATTCGCCTCTTCCGGGTCGGCTGGGTTAACAAACAGATTGAATTCACAATGATAGCCGGTACCCTGTACCACAGGCTGAAGGTATATGCCCATATCGGATACCGGATAGCCAAATTCGCCGGTAGCCTCATTCATAGCCTTAATAAGCTCCGGGAGCCTGTCATAAGTAGCCAGGCAGAATATGTCATGGCATGAGCCTTTGCCCTTCATCTTCCAGTAAGGGTCCTCCGAAGGCCTCTGAAAAATATCCCATAGTCCGGATGCCGTGATTCCGTTAAGCGCTTTAACCGGTTCTACCTCCGCTCGTTTGGCTATATCCGTCATTTGCTCTATCTGGTAGGCCATCTTCTCTTCCGGTAAGTATTCATAGCCGCCGATGCAGAAAAAGAGCACCAGGGGAGGCAAAGCATCCCTCAAGCGCTCATAATCCTCGGGCCATCGCCCAGCCAGGATCCTGGCCAGGTTGACATTATTCAAAATCAGGCACTCGTCTGCCAGCCTGAGCCTGATCAGCCAGTGACTGAGTTCCAAAAGACCATCCAGGCTCGATGAAGGTACCATGAAAGGTTCCTTCAGGCTGGGTATAAGCTCACATCGTACCGTTGCCCAGGTGACAATGCCCATTGTTCCCTGGGCACCCTGGACTAACCTGACCCAATCCACCAGAGGGTCCGCGGGGGATTTCTGCGCGCCTCCCGATTTCCATTGTTCCTCCACCGTACCGGGCCCGGCTGCCGCCCCGGTCCTGTATACATCACCGCTGCCGAATACGACCCCGGTACAGGCCAGAGGGTCAACCATATCCCAGTGATACTTGGACATCATTACAGGCTCTCTCTCCAGCACACTGCCCATCACTGACTTTTGGCAAAGGGGAAGCATGGGCATATTAAGTCGTAAACCATTCTTCTTCAGCTCCTCCTGCAATTCGCCAAAGGTTACTCCAGGTTCGACCATAGCCACCCTGTTTCTGCGATCAACTCTGATTATCCTCTTCATACCGCTCAGGTCTACTAAAACTGCCCCGTCCGTGCCCGGAACGGAACCGTCACGTAAATGAGGCGCTCCCGAGCTGACCGGCACCAGAGGAGTTAGAGTCTCATTGGCCCATTTGATTATCTGCCGGACCTCATTCTCATTCTCAGGCTTGACAATATATTCAGGCTGAATGGATGAATAAAAATCCTCACTTCGGGAGTTCTCCGCGATGTTCTCGGGATATTCCAGTACCCTGTTACCGCCGACGATCTTTTTCAGTTCTTCTCTTTTATTCATTTTTTCTCTCTCAATTCCTCGCCTGAGAAGTCAGTATTTTTATTCGCCAGTCTACTTTTATGTTACGGAAGGTTCAAAATTGATTACATTTATGCACAGCAAACATGTGCTTCCTGAAAAATACGGTAGAAATCCCCTTTGACCTGCAAAAACCGGGCCGCTGTCCAAAGGCATCAGAAAAGATTTCTTTTTAATCAGCCAAATTATACGCCTTTTGCAGCCGATCGACAAGGCACATCCTTAATGTATCTCCGGTTGGACGGATTGTTTTTACGAATCACTGCGACTCAGAAAGACTGGGCTAAATATTTGCCGAGTTTGACGGTTTTTTCAGGCGTTGAAGGGTTTAGCAACTCCATATCGCGGTGCGAAATACTCATAAGATCAAAAAATTCCATAATTTATAGCTTCTTTTTTATTCAATACAGAACCATAACTTTCGAGCCTGGCTTCAAACTGGGGAATGAATAGTCCAAAGGCTAATATCCAACAAGTTTATTCTGCTGCCACCAGCTTGGAAATCCGTCTGAGATGTCTTTTTCGGCACTATTTTCAAGCAAAGGCGCCTGATTGGTGCCATCGGCATTCATGACCCAGATCCCACTTGCACCTGAACGTGTAGAGGTAAATACAATTTTACTTCCATCCGGTGACCAATTTGGATGGATATCCTCTCCGGCATGGTTCAAACTTAACATCATTTGATTGGTACCATCCGAATTCATAAGATAGATTTTTCGTCTTTCGTGTTCTCTATCCGAAACAAATACTATTTTGCTACCGTCCGGGGACCATTTGGGCATTGTATCTGCCCATCTAAGTGATCCGGCAATCAAATGTTGATCAGTGCCGTTAATATTTATAACATAAACGTGAGGTTTCCCACCTTTACTGCCATTTGAATTATCACTATTGGAAGAGAATACTATTTCCTTTCCATTCGGTGACCAATCAGGTGTATCATCGCTAAATGTGCTGTTAGTAAGTTGATTTTTAAAGCTCCCATCGACATTCATTATGTAGATATCTCCAAAACTGAAAACGATTAATTTGCCGTCTGGAGACCAAGCTGGATTATTACCTCCACCATTGGTTAATCGCAACAGATCGGTACCATCCGATTTCATGACAAAGATTTCTAATTTTTCCAGTTGTTGTAAATTGCGGACCATAGTCACGAAAGCTATTTTGGCCCCGTCAGGCGACCAAACTGGTCCTCCGTCATGTACTGCATTTTCGGTTAACCGGGTTAGTTCACTTCCATCAACATTCATAGTATAGATTTCATTGTTACCATCCCTATCAGATTGGAAAACGATTTTACCAGTCAAATTCGACGGCTTTGGCAGGTTCGAAACAACCAGACGTACTCGTTTACCAGTATCAACTAATAATTGCCAATATTGCTGGCTACAGGCGATTTTTAGGTAGGCTTTGCTGGTTTCAAACCGGATATCCACACCTGTATTATAGAAATGTATATTCGAACCGTCGCTTAATGCAAAAGTGAGATAATACCCACCTTGCGGAAAGGGGAATGGCCCCTTAATTTCCGGAGTTGGTTTATATGTAACTTCTTGTATTGTGGACTCCTTGAGAAATCCGAGGATTTGTGAAAAGGCAGGATCATCTCTTGTAAGAAATATCGTTCGACGCTCATAAGGGTAATTGATTGAAATGGCTTGCTCACTCGCTTTCTGAACAGCACTATAATATTCCTGCGGCGTAGCTTTGGGGTCATTAGTTGCAGAAACAGTAGAAATTAATTGAGTGGTTGTAGTATCTGTATTTGTAATGGTTGGGCAAGCAGTTATGATGGAATTGTCGCTCCGGCTATCGGGACTGGAAGACATGCAAGAAGTGAATGGTATTATAGCTATTGATAAAACCAGGAGCATAACCCATATCAGTAATATATTTTTACTCATCATACTCCTCTCCATTATGCCTGATATCACCCAAATTATGGCTTTGGCTTACTCTAAAGTCAATGCCATAATCTTCAATATTCCTTAGTTACATATACGAAATTTGAATGAATGTATTACATTCATCCACCCTGTCGAATGGATATTACCTGTTCAATTGACTGAAAACTGGCTCGATAAGGGTGGACATCAATTGATATGGGTAATAACGATACCTATAGGTGAGGACAAAATTATTATAATACCAAGCATACTAAAAGATAGTAGAAGACTGTGGGTACGAGAATGGGTTAATCTGATGTTTGTTTGTGCGGTTTTTGTGTTCTGGATGTGATATGGTGGGCGCTAATGGTCTCAAACTGTTTCGGCCTATTGTTATTAACCGGATATAGCTTTAGTTGTGTGACCATCTAGATTCAAGATAGACGGTTTGTTTGGATTATGTGTATACATTATTTACGGTTTCACTTCGCAATACATGACCGTTTGTGCCTGCCTTTCCTGCTTCAATCC
>JAFGOB010000104.1 GCA_016926695.1 Dehalococcoidales bacterium
TCATCGTCCTGAACAAAGTTCAGGCTTCCACTTGCGGAGTCCTCTGGCGACCCGGATGTCGACTCCAGAATGTCAGTACTTTCGTAGCAATCAATATGGCAAAAGAGGCTATTGAGTTGTACCTTGATTCTTGTCAAGCCCACGGCGAATCCATACCCCGTGAAACAGGATTAGAGTCCCTGACACTTGCTGTAAAAAAACCGGTTTCCTGATCAGTTGTAGAAGGATACCGCATTGCAGGGGCCGGTCGTCCCGCACAGCACCGCCGAATACGGCGTCAGGAAAAGTTCGGCAACCTGATACCTGGCTTTTATCATTTCCGCCAGTTTCTGGCCATCCTCGATATTATTCGTATAGTGAACATTTACATGCACCGGCTTGCCCGGGTCCGTATATTCGCCGATGGTATCCACCAGTTTACCGAAACATTCTTCTTTACTCTTAGCTGCGCCGAGGTCTTCCACCACGCCCGTGTTATGAAGCTGGGCGATCATGGGTTTCAATTGTGCGAAAATTTCCGTTGGTACCGTTTTGGGGGCCCTTCCTACTTTGATGACGTATTTGGTGGTCTCCATACCGTTGATCCATTTGACCCTTTCAGTCATTTCCTGCATTATCCCAACAACTTCAGCCCTGCTCTTGCCGGCGACAGCGGCCCGCGCCCCTTCCAGCACCACAAAACCCTCCGCCCCAATCGCGCTGCGGCTGTCTACGACATCGATACTGAGAGGGTAATTGTCCGACTTTAGAATCGAGCAGGCCTGTACGGCCGATTGATAAGTGGCGCTCAGTGCCTTTGAGACCAGGGCACATACCACATCGCGGCCGCCTTTCCCGGCTTTTTTAAAGGCTTCCATGAAGTCCCCGGGGCTTGGAGCCGCAGTGGAAAAAGACTGCATGCTGTCGAACTGGCTCCAAAAATCAACATTGTTCATATCTATCAGGTCCCGGTACGACTTTCCGTTAATTGTAAGTACAATGGGAACAACTATAATGCCGTATTCCTTTATCAGTTCAGGCGGCAGACAGGATACCGTATCGGCCACAATCGCTACTGCGGACATCTTCCTCTCCTTTTTATATTTCCTCGAAATAATCATTGCCTGATAACGCAATGGCAGTCCGGCGTATTCATCTCCGTTTCAGACAGTTTGAAAAGCGGACGCCGGGGGTACTGAATCTAATAATAATCCAAAATTATAGATAATTCACCCCTGTTTTGAGATTTTATTGACAATAAAATGCAACCGGAATAGACTACTACCGGAGTCCGGAAAGTATGAAGCCGGGCTTTCATAGTCTGAAAGACG
Source organism: Dehalococcoidales bacterium (assembly GCA_016926695.1). The sequence continues at coordinate 1,311 of JAFGOB010000104.1, forward strand.
TACTTCTTGTTTTTTATATCTGCTTGAATCTTCAACGAGGACAATTACTATGCTTGAACAAAACATGGGTATGAAAGAAAATATCAGAACGGTTACTTGCGAAGATATGACCTGGGTTGATGTTGTTCCGCCGACACCGGAGGCGATGAAGTATCTTGGACAAAACTATAATCTCCAGCAGCTTACTCTGGAAGACTGCCTCAGCCGCAGGCAGATTTCAAAAATGGATGTCTTTCCGGACCACCTGTTCTTTGTCTTCCATTTCAATCATTATGACAAGAATACCCGTATCAGTACCAAGCGCCAGTGGTCGGCCTTTATTGGTGAGAACTTCATTATCACCGTTCATACCGGGGAACTAAGGTCGCTGGTAAACCTGTTCAAAGAGTGTCAGATCAACAGCGAGTCCCGGCAGAAGTATTTAAGCAAAGGTTCCGGCTTTCTGCTTTACCAGATAATCGATAAGGCGGTTGATTCCTATTTTCCCGTGCTGGACAAGATATTAAGTCTGCTGGAGCAATCGGAAGACAGCGTTTTTAACGAGGATGTCGAAGCCACCACGGAGCTTAGTATTCTCCGCCGTGACATTATTACCCAGCGTATGGTGATGCTGCCGACACGTACCCTTTTAGTTGAGATGAGAAACAGACTGCTTCGCTACAGCCGGGTGGAAATAACCTCGTACTATGATGACCTGATAGACCATATGAACAAGATTTGCCAGACGCTGGATGAATGCAAGGAAGTTGTCGAAGTGTTCAAGGATGCCGACTATTCCCTGGTTACCCAGCACCTGAACCGCGTGGTGCGTTCCCTGAACATCATCGCCACCGTCATTCTGCCCTTCCTGGCTATCTCCAGCATCTTCGGCATGAACGTGGCCATGCCGGGAGGACTTGAGAGCGGCAACTACATCCCCTTTGTTGTTATACTGGCGGTGATGGTCTTGCTGACAATAGCGTTGATGTACTATTTCCGCCGACGCAACTGGAACTAGAATCAACATATATTTCATTTCACCCTCACCTTCTTATTCCTCTCCCATCAAGGGAGAGGAATAAGAAGGTGAGGGTAGCTCAACCGGGCTTATTTTACGGCGGTCAAAGGTATCTCTCCCAGGTTGATATCCTCAGCAGTATCCAGCTTTTTGAACTCTTTCACGGCGAAACCTTCAGCCTCAATCTTGAGTGAGAACCTGTCTTCTTTCAGCTCTTTAAACCAGAAGTCGCCGAACCCGTCCGTCATAACGGTGTAATTTTCACCCGGATCGGCATCATTGGTCAGTGTGCAGGCCGCTCCTTTGACGATTTCTTTTTTCACCGGGTCATAGACCAGTCCGCCTACAAACCTCCGGGGAATACCGGCATAATATACCCGCGGCCTGGTGCCGAGCTCCGCTTTGAGCACCTCGGCTCCCGGGGCTATTTTTTCCAGCTCGGACTCGTCTATAAATCTGAGTGCCAGGGTCGGGCAGAAGTCCACGCAGCGGGGCTCTTTCCAGCCCTGGTCCAGTAAATGCGCGCAGCCCGTGCACTTCTGCGCTATATTAAGTTCGTCATTGAAATATATGGCGTGGTAAGGGCAGATATCCACGCAGCTCTTACAGCCGGTACACTTCCCGGGATTTATGATCACCAGGCCGTCCTGCCGCTTGTATATCGCGCCTTCCATGGGACAGGCTTTCATACAGGGCGCATCGTCGCAGTGCATACACATATTGATGGTGTAGTGAACTTTCACCTTGGGCGCCGTACCTCTCACGTTCTCTATCATCTTCAGCCAGAAATGCCCGGTATCAGGCTGGGGTCTGGCTGCCGGCGACCAGTCATTGCCGACGTGCTCGTCTTTGCAGGCGATCTGGCAGCCGTGACAGCCGTTGCATTTTGCCGCGTCAAAAACAAAAACTTTTTTAGTCATGTTCAGTTTTCTCCTTCAACCCAGGCATTGAAGCGCAGGCCGGATGCGGCATCGTATTCTCTCTTGAATGCCTCAGGATATTTTTTCTTCCATTCCTCCATCTGTGCCATGGATACCCTCTCCACCTCGCACAGGTAGCCGCTGGTAGCCATACCCCAGCAGTTCTGAGACGTACCGTTTTCGGGTGAAATCAGGTTGCTGGCCCCTCCCCGGTCGATGAACTGCCCGTCTTCAGTGACAATGATATCCGCCCTGGCGCCGTGGTCCATGGAAACAGCGCCCCGGATGATTCTTTCCCAGACAATCGCTCCGCCCAGTACCGAACCCCTTTCGTTGTAGACCCTCACGATGTCCCCGCTCTGTATGCCCCTCTTTTCGGCATCGGCGGGATTGATCCAGACAGGCTCATACAGGTAGCCGTCGTAGGCCCTGACCTTGCAGGTAGCGATTTCACGCGTCCAGTCGATGTCATCGTTCTGGGCGTGCGTCCTCCAGCGCGGATGGTTGGCCATCATCAGCAGGGTATACCTCTTAGCCCTTTCGCTGGAAAGCCTCTCATCATGGCTGGGCCCTTTCTCAATCCATTTGGGTATGGGCGGCCTTTCAGTATCGTCCGGGAAGTGCTCGGCCAGCCTCCCGGAATAAAATTCGAGTTTGCCGCTGGGAGTAGCCAGCGGGTACCTGACCGGGTCCTCATAGAACAGCTTCATGCCGGCCGGCGCCTTCTCCCAGTCCGTGGTGGTCGGAATTATAAAGTAGTCATTTTCATTGAGTTTTTCCCACGAGACCAGTTCCGCTACTCCGCACTTTTCCCATCCCTCTTTGATCTTGTCCAGGACTGTTTTTCCGCTGGTATATTCCTCATAGACACCCAGCTTTTTGGCAACCTCTCCGGCAGCTTCATAATCGCTCTTCGATTCACCGATGGGTTCTATAGCCTTTTTCTCGAAGGCAATACCCTTCATGGGAACGCCTATGCTGATCATGGAGAAATCGTCTTCCTCCAGCTTGGTATTGGTGGGCAGGATAATATCCGCCAGTATGGCATCATTCTCCAGCCAGGGATGCTGTACAACGATAGTCTCGATCTTGGGACTCCTGAAGGCGTCGTGAGTCTTGAAGGCGCTGTTCCAGCAGGTGCTGCGGCAGGGATTGTCCATCCAGATCATGTGTATTTCGCTGCCGCCCTCCTCTTTGGGAATGGGATATTGATAATGCTTGAACTGGTCCTCCACCAGGGCATAAAGCGAAGTACTGCCCCAGTGGCTGACCGGAGGATCGAGGATGGCCTGGTGCAAAAGGGTTTTGGGAATGATCTGTTTGGTCAGGTTCAAAAGCGGCCGTCCGCTCCAGACCTCGTTCCTGATCCTGGCCAGGTCCAGCATTTTAACCGGCCGGGGCAGGTCTACCTGGGAAAGCCCGTCACCCAGCTTGGAATAGGAATGAACCCCCGGTTTGCCCAGTCCCTGCATACCCATCAGGCAGCACTCCAGCCTGGCCGGCTCATGGGAATACGGTCCTCTGATATACGACCCCCCGTAATAATGCAGGGTCGATGTGACGTTACCGGCCCATTCACGAGCCAGCGCCTTGATGGTCCACTCGGAGATGCCGGTCTTTTCAGAGGCCCATTCAGGCGTCTTGGGGATGCCGTCTTCCTTACCCGTGACGTAGTCGGAAAACTTTTCAAACCCGACCACGTGGGTTTCTACGTATTTCTTATCGTAAGTGCCTTCGGTAATCCACGTGTAAGCGATGGCCAACTGAAGCGCCGCATCGGTATTGGGCAGGATGGGGATCCATTTGTCAGCATGTATCCCGGCCGAGTAGTTCAGGTCAGGGCTGATAAAGACCTGCCTCTTGCCCAGCGACTGCCAGAAAAAGACCACCTGGCTGGCAAACTGGCCCGCAAAACCCCAGGGCGTGGTCTCCAGGTCGGCCCCGATGTGTATCAGCATATTAGAGTGCCGGGTAATATCGACCATCAGGTTGTCGGCCGGCATGGGATGCCCCTGAACGCCATTGCCCCAGACATGCTCCGCCCCCCAGTACCAGCCTTCCCAGCTATCGGCATTTCTCACCGCCTGGGTATAACCTCCGGCCTTCTCCATGCAGAGCATATTGCAGGAGTGAGGCCCGTGCACCGTCTTGGTCTCACCGTGCCCGTCTCCATGACAGAGCACGGCGAAAGGACCGTATTTGGCCCGGATACGCCTGATCTCACCGGCAATGATTGTAGTGGCTTCATCCCAGGATATCCGCTTATACTTGCTTTTTCCCCTGTTCTGGGGATTCCTTTCACCGTTGGGGTCCCAGTCCACCCTCTTGAGGGGGTACTTTATCCTGTTAGGTGAATAGGCGCGCTTCTTGTAGGCCAGGGCATAGGGGGCCAACTGGCTTTTCATCAGGGGTTCAAGCACTTTGCCGTCCTGCTCGATCCTCCAGGGCGCAAGCTGATCGCGGGTATATTTTTCATCGTAGTGCAGAGGACGTATCCTGACAATCCTGCCGTCTTTTACATCCACCGAGGCAGGATCGCCGTTACGGGTGAAGGAACATTGACTGAACGATTTGACAACAGTTTTGGACTCAGGAATTTTCTTTGCCATTGCCTTCTTCTCCTTTTAGTTGATTGACCAGGTTTATGTAAACAACGTATCCGGCTGTCACTTTTATTCACCCGGTAAGAGGCCTCAAGTGCCCCCCTGCCAGGGCCGGTTATTCGGATGCCCCCTTTATCCTGTTTACTGCGCCTGCCGCTTCGAGCGCCCCCTTTTCCGCAGCGCGTTCAGGCATACCTGTAAAGTAAATGATAAAGGCCAGGAAGCAAATTACCGCACCTATCAGCATGGCGATAAGATAGCTTCCGGTAGCGTCGAAGAATTTTCCGCCCAGAATGGGCCCGACAATCGCCGACATACCGTATGCCAGGAAAACGAGGGGGTAAATAGTACCTATTTTCTGCACGCCCCATATGGAGCCAACGTTGGAGGCATAGAGGGTGAAATCCGCTCCGAAACAGAAACCGAAGACCAGTACCATAACGATAAAAGCGGCGTCAGTACGCATAAAGGCCCACATTACCAGCGTCATAACAACAACAGAAAAAATGGAGATCAGGATTGACTTGCGGCTGCCGATCATATCGTTGATCTGTCCCCAGGTCAGCCTGCCGATAAGATTCCCTACGGACATAAGCGTGATGCCCAGTGTGGCTGCCCATTCGCTGATCCCCAGCGAAATGCCCAGGGGCTTCAGATTGCCGTAAAACAACAGAGGCGCCAGTGCGGCGCAGAAGGTGGTGGCTGCCAGTACCCAGTAACGCCTGTCTCTGAAGATATCGGCATAGCTGAACTGGAAGACCTGGCTTGTCCTCTCTTTCGATTCCCAGGGGGGATTGGCTAAAAATAGGGCGCAGACCAGGTAGATCGCTCCCAGGATAATACCCAGCAGACGGTATACCTCCAGCACTCCCATACCTCCATTTAATAGAGGTTGAGCAATATTCGATACCAGCACTGCTCCGCCTCCGAAACCGGACATGGCGATCCCGGTAGCCAGCCCCTTGTTCCGCGGCAGCCATTTATTGACCGTTGAAATAATGGTGATATAAGCCAGGGCCATGCCAATTCCGTTGATCAGTCCAAGCCCCACAATTAATATGATAATACTTCCCTGCGATAATGAGGCGATTATGTAACCCAGACTGAAGAAGACGGCGCCCGCCACCGCGGTCTTTTGCGGACCGAACCTGCGCTCAATCCTGCCGATAAAACAGTTGGAGATAGCCAGAAGGGCTATGATGAAACCGAAGATAATCTGGGTATCTGTTGTGGTAAGCCCGTATTCGGACTTGAGCGGTTTAACGAAGACACTCCAGGCATAAACGGACCCCGCACATAGCATGATGATAAAAGAGGCCAGGATGATTACTACATAACGCCAGGCCGGTATCCCGGTCGTCATTCCAATATCTTTTTGATTATCTGACATCTGCAGCTCCTATCATGTCAAGAGCGTTCTATTCGCATGTCACGGAGGATAAAATCAAGTTATAGTATAAGTGATATCGCTATAGGTATCCATATTGGTATCGATGTCGATATTTGATTATATTATAGCCCGCTAAAGCCGGAACTGTCAACGGAGCCAATCTATTGGTCTTCATTTTCAAATGGATGATTTACGGACTGATGGTGTCTTAATATTATGGCTGGTAGATGCCCTACCCTAATTTATAATCCGGAGTACTTTAAGCCACGGTTCAGGATACTTACCGGTCTTTTTCAAATGGGCTGTTTTCTGAAAACGTGGGTGAATTTTATACAGTAAATTAATGAATCACCCTTGCGTAGGGGCGGGTTTATCCTTTACTCACTAACAACCCGCCCGCCCCGGGCTATTGAAATCAGGTGGTCACCATGTATAAAAAGAAATATCGCTTCATTCATTATCTTGATATTGTTGACCGGAATATTCGTTGTGATGCCTGATCATATTCACGGTTTAATCTATATTCAGAAGGCCAAGCGGGCGGGTTTAAAACCCGCACCCTACAGACCGTATCCGCTATCCGAAATAGAACATGCCTTTAAAATGTATTCTTCATGTAAAATCGAAGCTACAAAGGAATACACCGGGAACACACATCTGGCAGAGATGGTATTACGAATATGTTGTTCGCAGAAAAAGGCGACACTATAGCAGGGAATCAACGCTCTTCGGGGAAGTGGGAAAGGTAAGGCGGGATATAGTCTATACCCAGCAGATTGCGCGCTTTTACCAGCAATACCTTCAGGTATTCGGCTAAATGCTGCTTATCCTCTTCGGATAACGTAGAGAATATTTCATCAATAGATTTTTTTGAGTCTTTATTATACAGTTCATGGCCTTTTTTTGTCATTGCGATTTTATATTCCTTGCTGCCGGTCAGCCTGACCTTTTTCACCAGTCCCTGCTCGGCCATCTTGATGATCAGGTTGGATACCGAATGGTGCTGGCGCATGGTGTATTTGGAAATCAGGGTCAGCGTCGTTTCTCCGCCGGCATTATAGATGGTATTCAGCACCTGGGCCTGGGCTGTAGACAGGCCGTAGGGTGTCAGTTCAAGCTCGCGCAGCCTGGATATAGCATACTGGGTGCGGGACAGCAATACCCAAAAATCGAACGGATTATCCAGTGAGAGGTCCCCGTACATATATTCTTCGGGTTCTTTGTTGTCCATTTGATATCTCCCATTCCCTCCACTTTGAAGAATTATAGAACATATAGGATTAGTTGTCGATAACCGGAGATGCTACGTTGACAGACCTCATCTCAATTGGCCACCCGGCAGCATATACGCGGAGTAAAGTCCCTCCTCATAATGTATATATATTCTATTTTCTCCCGCTCACCCTTAACCCCCGGCCCCCGGACTGTTACTCCTGCGGTATTCATATTATACTGAGACCATCAGCCAATCTCGCGGGGGAACGATTGATGGAAAACCGTCCGGAAGAGCACAGCAAGACTGCCGCCAGGGGTCTGGTACTGGTATTGACGGGCGAGGGAAAGGGCAAGACCACCTCGGCCCTGGGGATGGTGCTCAGGGCCTGGGGACACGACCTGAAAACGGCCGTCCTCCAGTTCGTGAAAAGCCCCGATCCCGGGCGGGGTGAAAGCCTGGCCATGCAGAAGTTAGGACTGGAAATGGTCTCCGGGGGAGGCGGTTTCACCTGGAAAGAAAAGAACAGTCAGATCAACCGGACCATGGCCTCAGAGCTCTGGTCGCAGGCCGTGGAAATGATCGGCTCCGGCAGATACGACCTGATCGTACTGGATGAGTTTACCTATGCCCTCAAATTCGGCTGGATCGATATAAACGACGTTATCAGGACACTTTCCGAACGTCCGCAGGGACTGCACGTCATAATAACCGGTCGCGATGCCCCCCCGGAGCTGGTAGACTTCAGCGACTGCGCCGTGGAGATGCAGTCCCTCAAGCATCACCTTCGCCGGGGCATCCGCGCCCAGCCTGGCATCGAATATTGACCTGAGGATATTGACGGACTGAAAGATGACAGTTTTTAAGGCACAAACTATTTTTTTGGCAATACGTTGTAGGGCGCCGGTTTCGAACCGGCCCGCCAGGGTACCTGGTTGGTTAAAATATAAATCATAAATCAGGCTGTAGCCTGTATTAAAGTTATTTAAAGCGGGCGGGTTATGAAACCCGCCCCTACGCCAGGGTTTGAGTAATCCACTTTATGTTAAATATGAACATCCTCATTCAGTGCAAGAGCTATTATCAGTCAAGAATCAATTGATTGGTACAAACATCCTGGATGCAGCTTTATCAACACCATTGTATTGGCTCTCCATTTATCAGAAGCGTTATTAAATCTCCCCCTTGACCACTATAAAACAGAATAGACGTAAAATATTGCTTAACTTAAAACTGGGATCATACAGGAAATCCTCTGTAAAAATTCCCGGCCGTCGGTGCTATAATTTATTGTAAGACGTATTTTTCAGGGGGAAGCCCGTGGCGGAGTATACTCACGCGAAACTGAACGATGAAGTCCATTCCATCGCCGGCTATTATTGCCCGCTGAAGGAAGACAGAATTCAATACAACGGCAGGGAAGTCCTCTATGTTTTAGGACAGGCCACCGTGGACAACTCCTGCTGCGCCAACGGCTGCTGGGAATATGCCATCGTACCCGGTTATATTGTACGCCGGGAATACAAAACCGGCGCTGACGGCCTGGCGGTATCCGAGGTCGAGCCCATACCGGAGGGCGAAGACCGGTCTGCCGTCAGCCGGATCATCAAATCATCCTCCGGGGTCAATCAGGTAAATTTCTGGTAGCGCATCCGGGATTTCTTGACAACAGGTCTTTTAATATCATATCCTGAATTTATTAACATTAGTTTTTTAGTTATTTATTTAGGCTATGTTATCGTTCGTAGACCGCACTATTTCAGAAACATCTTCCCTAAATTTTTACTTTTACCAATTCTGATTGTGGGTAAACAAAAGGAGAAAAGATTTGAGCAGTACACTAGAGAATTTGTCAGGGATAATCGAACAGGTTGACATGTCAGGTGATCCTGCGGTCCTGGAATCATTTGGCAGCGACCAGAGCTTTACACATTCCCTCAAGCCCCGCCTGCTGGTCAAACCCCGGGATGCATCCCAGGTGCAAAAACTGGTACAGTGGGCCAACCAGACGGGTACTCCGCTGGTGCCGATCAGTTCCGGAGGACCGCACTTCAAAGGCGATACCGTTCCCAGCGCGCCGGGAGCCGTTATGGTAGATATGAGCCGGATGAATAAAATCGTTCATATTGACAGCCGCAACCGCATGGCCATTATCGAAGCGGGCGTCACCTATGAACAACTGAAGCCGGAACTCGCCAAAGCCGGGCTGAGAATTTCACCCGTGATGGCTCCCAAGGCCCATAAATCGGTCGTAGCCAGCCTGCTGGAAAGAGAACCGCCCATGGTTCACAGGTATCAATTCGCCGTATTGGACCCCTTACGCTGCGTGGAGGTCGTCTGGGGCGACGGTACCCTCTTCAGGGCCGGTGAGGCCGCCAACCAGGCTTCTCTGGAAGCCTCATGGCAGAAGGGTTTCGCCCAGATAAACCCCCGCGGACCCGGACAGGCTGACTTCTATAAATTCGTTTCCGGCGCCCAGGGCACCATGGGCATCGTTACCTGGGCTTCCATTAAGTGCGAGGTACTGCCTTCACTGCACAAAATGTTCTTTGTCGCTGCTAAAAAGCTGGAAGACCTGATTGAGCTGACCTACAAGCTCGTCCATATCAGGTTCGGCGACGAGATATTCATCATCAACGGGGCTACCCTGGCATCTTTAGTGGGCAAGAACACCGCTGAAATCAAAGCCCTGAAAGAAAATTTGCCGGCCTGGATGCTGGCGATCGGCGTAGCCGGCCGTTCCTTCCTTCCCAGAGAAAGAGTGGACTTCCAGGAAAAGGATATCCGCGAGATCACACAGCAGCACGGCCTCAAGCTTCTCAACGCTGTTCCCGGTGTAACGGGCGATGAGGCCCTGGCTGCCGTTCTCAATACCTCGCCGGAACCCTACTGGAAACAGAGATACGCCGGAGGCTTCCAGGATATCTTCTTTATCACCACGCTCAATCTGACACCGGGGTTCATTAAGACAATGTATGCTGCGGCTGAAGCCCTGAACTATCCCACCACGGATATCGGCGTTTATATCCAGCCTTTACATCAGGGGGCCAGCTACCATTGTGAGTTCACCCTGCCCTTCGATCCCCAGGACCCGGCGCAGAAAGAGAGGGCTCAGGAGCTTTATCTCAAAGCCAGCCAGGACCTGCTACAGCAGGGGGCTTTTTACTCCCGTCCCTACGGCGCCTGGGCCGGTATGGCATTCAACCGGGACGCCCAGACCACGATTATTTTAAAGCAACTCAAGAAGATCTTTGATCCCAATAATATCATGAATCCGGGTAAGCTCTGTTTTTGAGCAGGTAAAAATAAAGGAGGTACACTAAATTGCCACTAATTGATTATCAGGCTGACATGGAAAGATGCAGTCAGTGCACATATTGCGAATTCGTACCCTTCGACCAGTTGAAAAGCTGGAAATACGGCAAGGGTTGTCCCAGCATAGCCAAACACTATTTTATCAGCTATGCCGCCCGCGGCCGTTTTGCCGTCGCCCTATCGCTGCTGAAGGGCAAAAGCACCTACTCCGAAAAAGTGAAGGATATAGTCTACAAATGCCAGACCTGCGGATCCTGCGATGTAAGCTGCAAGGTCTGCCGCTATAACCTGGAACCGGTACAGACTTTCCTTGAACTGCGCGCCCAACTGGTGGAGGACGGGCAGACCCTGCCGGAACACGTGGCCGTAGTGGAGAGCATTAAAAACCAGGGCAATATCCTCAAGATGCCCAGAAGCGAAAGAGGCAAATGGGCGGAAGGACTGGATGTCAAACGTCTGGCCGCTGAAAAGGCCCCGGTACTCTTCTTCGCCGGCTGCCGCTACAGCTATGACCCCAAATTGCAGGAATCAGCCAGGAATACCGTAAATCTTCTGAAGAAGGCCGGTGTGGATATCGGCATCATGGGCAGCGCTGAGCAATGCTGCGGCGGGCGCATTTTCAACATGGGCTACCGGAAGGACTTCACCACCTGCGCCGCCAATAACATCGAGGCCTGGAAACGGGCCGGTGTGAAGACTATCATCACCCCCTGCTCCGATTGCTACCATACCTTCAAACGACTCTATGCATCCCGCATGGGTTCTCAATTTGAAGTGCTGCACGTGGTCGAATACCTGGAAAAACTGATTAAAGAAGGCCAGATCAAATTTACCAAATCCGTGCCCATGACTATCACCTATCATGATCCCTGTCACCTGGGCAGGCAGGGCGAACCTTTCATACCCTGGGACGGCCAGGAAAAGAAGATCTACAATCAGATCGTGGTCTATGAACCCAGAAAACCACGCTACAACGGCGCCTGGGGCATCTACGATGCGCCGCGCAACGTCCTCAAGGCCATTCCCGGCATCGAACTGGTCGAAATGGAAAGAATCAGGGAATATGCCTGGTGCTGCGGCGCAGGCGGCGGCGTCAGGGAAGCCTATCCCGAGTTTTCGAACTGGACGGCTACACAGAGAATCAATGAGGCCATGGAAACCGGCGCAGAGGCCATCGTCAGCGCCTGTCCCTGGTGCGAACAGAATTTCGGCGATGCTATCAAGGCCATAGATGGGAAGATGAAGGTACTGGACGTTGCCGAACTGGTACAGCAAGCACTTTAGTTCCGGTCAACCGCTAAAAAAAGGAGTGAGCAATAATGCCATTAACAAAAGAACAATATCAAGCCTTTGAATCAATCGTAGGGCCGGACTATATCTCTGATGATCCCGCCCTGCTGGATTCCTACACTTATCCTCTGGACACCACCTCCATGCACATGGGACCCTGTTACAAAGTCTACACACCCAGGGGCCTGGCGGTATTGCTGCCGGGAAGCACGGAGGAAGTCCAGGCCATCGTCAGACTCTGCAATAAATACAAACTCAAATTCAAGGCCTCCAGCACCTTCTGGTCGCCCATGGGCTACCCTTCTTACGATGATTGCACCATCCAACTGGACATGAGAAGAATGGACAGAATCCTTCAGATCGATGAAAAAAATATGTATGCAGTAGTCGAACCGCACTGCATCTGTTCACAGCTCCAGGCTGAATGCATGAAGGTAGGACTCAACTGCCATATCCAGGGTCCCGGCACCAGTTGTTCTCCCCTGGCCAGCGCTACCTCCTACGGGGGAATGGGACCGGATACCATCTACATGGGCGCCGCAGATGAAATCGTACTGGGCGCTGAATGGGTCATGCCTGACGGAGAAATTTGCAGGTTCGGCTCATGGGGCTCGGGACTGGAGGGCTTCTACGGGGAAGGACCCGGCCCTAGCATAAAAGGTCTGATGAGAGGCGCCCACGGCTGTAGAGGAGCGTTTGGGGTATATACCAGGTGCGCTCTAAAACTTTCAGCCTGGCCCGGACCCAGCCGGATTCCGGTAAAAGGCACCGTTCCGGCTTATCAGGCAGATCTGCCCGATAATTTCCATGCCTATACACTGGCCTTTCCCACTTGGAAGGCCTGGGCTGATGCCGCCCATATGATCTGGGATGCCGGTATAGGCTATATCGCTCACAGGCAGTTCAATATGTTCGGCAGAAACATCAAAGTCGGTATGCTTAAAGTGCTCACCGACCCCACCAAAACGCTGAACGACCTGGAAGAATTTATGAAAGACCCTGAAGTGCTGAAGGCTACCGGTGAGTTGAACCGGGACTTCCAGTTCGTGCTGGCCGGCATGACCCCCAGAGATATGGAATGGCAGGAAGCAGTGCTGGAGCAGATCCTGAAGCAGACCGGCGGCTATAAAGCTGAATTTATGGAGAATAGCCCCGAACTCAGGAACTGGGCCTTGCTGTACTTGCTGAAGCTCGGACACAAAAACCTGAACCTGGTCTTCGCCGGAGGATATGACGGGTGCTTCGGTCTGGTCGGACCGCCCGATTACGGCACCAGCCTGGTCGAGGAAGGCGCCAGGTTCAAGGATGACTGGGAAAACTCTCACGATTCTATCGTTTCAGCCGGCGGCGACGCCATGATGGGCGGTATCGCTACCATCGGCGGCGGCGGCGTAATAGTATGGGAGAATTTCACCTGCTGGGACCCCTTCAACAAGGAGTCGACTGTAGGCGCTTTCGAGTTCTTTGAGGCCACCTCCAAATACGGCATTTCAAAGGGCTGGGGTCCCGGTATGGAAAGAGGCAACGCGGGCATCCGGGGTAATGACGGATACGCTCTACCCAAAGAGGCGTTTGACAAGACGCTGAAAAATGCACCGCAGCCTGTTACCTTTGAGTATATGAAGAAGTTCCGCGAGACCTTCGATCCCAACCACACCGGCGACACCTACTATCAGGCTCTATAAATCCCGCACTTAATAGTTTATATCTACAGCCCCTCCCGATCGGGAGGGGCTCTTTTACTTCACCGCATCCGGTCTTACAGCCGCTCCAATTATTGCAGGCGCACCGGATTCCATCTATTTCAGTTCTCTCACTACCACCTGTTCGAACACAATTCTCCCGAAGCATATTTATTCAAGCGCTTCAGTCCAGCCGAGATATTTCCCCAGTATATCTCCATTGGCGGCACGGCAGGTCCCGGTAAATTCATAAACTAAGGAGACATATTCCTGTGAGACATCCAGGGTTCCCATCCAGTAAGCTAAGGAAACATGGTCTATGGCTATCTCAGTGCATCCGGGGGGAATCATACCTGAACCCTTTCCATCCATCAGTTCATTATAGGCCTGTTGCACACTCTTGACCGGATATTCCTGATAGGGTTCCACTTCCCTCCAGACCTTAAGCACTCTGATAACTTCTCCCTTATCGCCAATACGTACACCTAATTTGTTGCCTCCTGAATCTGCCACGGGGATTCCGTTAATCTGTCGTGAAAAACTGACCAGGATATGTGTGTCGTATGAGCTGATAATTTCTTCTGGATCTGAACTGTTTTCTGATTTTTTTGCTACATTGTAGGTACCTCCGGATGTAGCATTAATGGTTACCGATTCATTTCCGGACTCAGTATCCGGCAGCAGGCCGGTCTGTGTTAAAAAGTCGGTAGCTATCTTGATCGCATCTTCTTTAGAAGGTAAAGCAGGAGGTTCTCCGGAAGATAGCTTTTTAGGATACGATAGTCTATATTCCACGGCTCCAGAGTTGACCCAGACGCAATACTGCTCGACCTTGTCACTTGTTTCATTCAGCATAGAGTATTTTTTGTCTCCGTCTATCAGTCCGGTGCCTCCGGTAAAACCGAGTTTGGCCCCGCCATTTCTTACCGATTCTTCGTTTACCACCGGTTTCTTAACTTTGTACACCATGATTGAGTCGAACTCCGGAATATCCTCAGACACCAGTTTGAAGGTAGCATTGCTGTCTCTGCTATTCAAATAGAAAGGTAATCGCACTCCAAAGCTGCTTTTAGGTACCGGTAAATTATCGCTGGCTGTTTGGCCGTTACATCCAAACAAAGCAATCGATATGATTACTAATATGCCGATTGAAATTAATCTATTCCTCATATTGTCATGGTCGGGATTTTTCAGGTATATCGATTTGAGGAGCCTGATCGCAAGAAAATATTATTCTGCCCGTGTTGATATCCACTCCAACCTTTCGCCCGCTTGATTCAAACCGCACAGGAATTTTTACATAGGTACTGTAGTTGAAGACAATCATCGGATAATACCAAGTATATTCTGCGGGGAGATAAGACTTCCCGGACGATATCCTGGAATCGGAAGCGGAAAATGCGCCGGTTTTTCCACTGTATCCTACCCAATAATGCTCGGTGCTGCTGATGTTATTGTTTTGAGTCTGCTTTATTACCTCAGGATCTGTACCTGCCAGGACAAGCACTTTTTTCCATTCATCATCACTTAAAGGATATGGTTGGTCCAGACCCCGGGGAAGGGGCGGTATCCAAAAACTTGACTCAGGTGTCCATCCTGAAGGGGTAGGCGGCAGGTTGCCGGTCTGGCTTTTTGAACAGCCAAAGCCGGACAGGAACAGGAACACCAGTATCAAAACAATTAATATTTTTCTTGTTATGACAGTCTTTATAGTTGTTATTTCTCCGTTATTGTGTTTTTCACTGGATAGCTGTATATATCCATTAACTTACCGTTATTCAAGTCTATGGTGATATCGGCTGCCATGGTACTGGATTGAATATGTACAGCCGGATAAATTGTCATGGATTTTTCTTGTAAAGGTATGGTGCCGGGAATACCTTTGTCGAAAACATCGTATTCGATATTGCAGAGTGTTCCTCCACTGCTACTTATAGCAACCCAGTGAAAATCCGTTACTTGAATATCTCCTATTTGTTCATAAATTTGTGTTAAGGATGCTATCTCAACCAATTTCTGTTTTTCCTGATCTGTGAGTGGGCTAAGATAGGACGGCGCTGCAATGTGCTTATCATAGGTCCTTATAGCGTATACAGCCCTCTGTCCTGCCAGATCAACTGCAATATTCACCTGGAACATTTGCGGTGTCCCTAATCCGATTCTAGCTGCCGGGAAATAGACAATATCCGTACCAGGTTTCAATACTTGATCTTCTGAAAACTTTAAGTAGCTCCAGGTTGAGTTTTTGTTATTATATGACATCCATAATACCAGATCATACCGGTAAGGAGTTCCCTGTTTGGTAGCCTGCGATAGGGTATCGGTATTGAGTGCAATTGTTTTTATACTGTTTTCTTCCAGGGATGAAAGTTTACGAGGTAATGACATACCTAAAGTCATTAATTCCTCGTTATTGACTAACACACTTCTTATGGGTTTTTGCTCAGGTAACAATGATTCCGATACCGGTAAAGTTGGTGGAGGCGCTAAGGTAGAAGGAGAGCGAGGTTCTTTTCGAGAATTATCTTGTGCCAGAGCATTATATGAGAATAGAGCAACCAATAAAACCAGTACTGATATTGCTGCAATTATTACCAATTTTCTCATATGTATTAGTTCTCCTTGCTTGTATTATAGCATTATTGATTATCTTCAACGAACCAGTAGTAATAATCATTCACAAAATGTTTATTGTAAGGCATGGCATTATCAGTTCTTTCGCTTCCATATGTATCATCAACATAAACCCAGTTGCCATTAACAAGTGCTTTGAGGTCGTATGATACAAATTGATGATCAAGGACTGCCCATGAATCCTCAGGATAACCCCATTCTTCAAATCCGTCCCAACCGGCAATGTCTTGGTAATTATTAGGATCTCCATAATTGTCTTCGAACATAATATACTCCCAGGTTGATTGGGAGAAATTATAGAGTTGAGTTACCCAGCAATCCCATACGTCAGACCAAAATGTAAATACTGTAAAGAAGCCTCCACCTTCAACGTATGGGTCAACATCATTGCCCTTAATCCTCCAGAACCACTGCGCAGGGTTATAAGCAAAATCGTAAAAAGCTATTTGTCTTTGATAACTTGATGTTTCCGGATCATAATAGTAACAGGCTGTGGCTTCTACAGGAGACAAGTTTGGGCACTTTAGAGTTGGTGCATATAATTGGGAATGTTGAGTGGGTACAGAATAATCCTTGAAAAGAGTCTGATAAGCCCAAACTCCTTTTATTGTATTGTTAATCATTTGTGTACCCCAATGGCGATGTGATTGCCTGTAGCCTATATCATAATCGCTAAAGCAGCTATCTCCTTTCGGGCAAGAAGCCTTTATCCAGTAGTAATAGGTAGTACCGGCGACCGCAGTGGTGTCTTCATAGGATGTCGAAGTGGGTGAGCCTATCAAACTGGCGCTGCCGCTGCTATTGGAAGTATGTCGGTAAACTTTATAACTGGTAGCGCCACTGGATGCTGTCCAGGATATTCTGATTTTATCAGAATATGTTCCATCGGATGCTGATACACCAGATGGGGCAGATACAGTTGCCCGCCAACCGGTGTCATGGTCACTAAAATCGCTATCTCCTGAGGTGTTATATGCCTTCATCCAGTAATAATAGGTGGTTCCGACTATAGCTGTATAATCATAATAAGGTGAATTTGTGTCCGTGCCGACTTCAGTAGCCGTAACGTTGTTATTGGTCGTGTTACGAAAGACCTTATAGCCGGTAGCCCCGCTTGAAGCCGTCCATGATATTCTGACTTTATTCGTATAGGTTCCATCTGTTGCTAAGACATTGGTTGGAGCGGCCGGAACGGAAACCGCCCGCCAGCCGGTATCGGGGCTGCTGAAGTCGCTGTCACCGCCATCGTTGTGAGCCTTAACCCAGTAATAGTAGGTAGTCCCGGCGACCGCACTGGTATCATCAAAGGAAGTCGAAGTAGGTGAACCTATCAAACTGGCGCTGCCGCTGCTATTAGAAGTATTGCGGTAAACTTTATAACTGGTAGCGCCGCTGGATGCTGTCCAGGTAATCCGGACTTTATCGGTATAAATACCGTCTGATGCATATACATTACTAGGTGCTGTAGGAGGCGTTATAGAATATTCAATGTGCAATTGAGCTGCTTGGCTAGGAGAATGCCAGTATGCCTGTGCATTTCTATATGCCCCTCCAGAACTACGCTTATCAAAATCGTCCCAGAATAAAGCCAGACTTTCATTATCAGGGGCATGAGCATTTATCAATTCCTGGATGATAGTGTTTATTTCAGGAGAATTATATGCACTGTTTTCCGTCCATGCTCCGATATTATCCCAGTTAACCTGAGCAGACGTTATGTAGTCATTATTCGGCCCATCTGCGATAGTGCCTCGCCTGGTTTGGAAATCGTAAATTGTAGAAAACGCTGCAGGATTGTCTTGTTTATTTCCGGTAATCTTGGACATAACGGAAGTAGAAGTTGTGGTTTCACCGGCATAAAAAGTAATATAAGAGCTAGTTATAGTACTACCGCTGGGGATGGTTATACCCGGAAACCTGAATCCGCTCCCGAGAGCAGTGTATTGCGGGGTGCCAAGGAGCTCACCAACCCAACGACCTGGATCTGCCGTTATCATGCCCCAGCTTGTAAAAGAAAACCATTATACCAGTGTATCGTTATAATATTCGCCTGTTTGAACGTTTATCGTCGGATTAATAGTTTTGGGATACTTGCCGCCCTTTTCAATCCTTTCAATAACCCTGTTCCCTTTTTGTTCAATAGTGACTTCAATAGGTTTATGATCGGCATCGAGTCCTGTATATTTGACGGGGATACCTCCGTCCTGAATTTCAAACTCCATTTCATGAGGAGCATTTTCACTTTTAACTATCCAATTGAATTCAACTTTGGTATACTCAGCTACAATGGCAATATCCAAATCAGTGTCAATATTATCCCATCTAATATTATTTTTCGACATTATTGTATTAACGTTTTTAATAGTATTAATATCCTTATTACCTATTTTGACAAGCTTTGTTTTGGCTATCTTCCCTGTCTTTTTATCTTGAAATGTGATGGACATATTTTTTTGATCAACTTATAAAATATAAGGAGTTTTATTAACCAATCCATTTTCCATATTCAGGTCTATATCCTTCCACATCTCAGCTTTATCCGCGTAATTATCTTTATAATGAATAGGTCCCATGGCTACATCTATCGCATAAATATCTTCTCCCAGATAGTACTTCTTGGCGTTTTCGGTCCTTTCGTATATTATCTCGTCTCCAGGTTTAACTGAAGATTGTTCTGTTGTTGTTTCGACCGATTGATTTTCATCTGGATTGTCAGCATATATGTTTTCTCCTGTTATAATGATAGTAAGTATAAATACTATGGTTATTGACAGAAATAAATTAACTAATCGCATTTCATACCTCCATATTATAATCGAAACCAATTTACTAAACGTGAAGATAGCTAAAAATAACGCTTAAATTGTCATTAACCGTTATAGGTCTATAATTATTTATATAATAGTTAATTAATAATTACAGTAATAAATGCGTCGATATAAATAATTTATTCTCAAATATATAATGGTATATATTTTATGAAACTTACAAATATATAAAAGAACATATGATATACAACGGATATGCTATTACGTTTTTATATTTTTATCAAGCAATTATATTAGTACAATGGTACTAATCTTAAAATAGAATAATAGAGCATAAATAGAGAATACTATACCATAACTATCTGAATACTGAAGCTATCCCTTTTCTCAAATATCATAACTCAAAACTCATAACTCTAAAGTCATTACTCGAAACTCATAAAAAGGTGACACCCAACGCTTTACAATAATAGAACATATGTGCTATGATATACCCCGGCTGTTTATAACCTGCGGCGATATGCCTTCTTTAACCAGTGAAAAGGCCGGGCTATTTAAAAAAGTAATTTTTGTGAAAACGAATCCATTGAAGCTAAAAAGCTTTGGCCTCCCGTCTTGCAGCGGTGGATATTTCGGTGCGGCAGAGCCGCCAGTACGGTGTATATTGAGCCACCCTGTTAACGGAAATGAGCCACTGAGTTAATGACTGAGCCACCGGAGATAATGCATGGAGGGCAGAGACTGCTATGAGCTTATGATGTTTATCAGTCCTTCCATCTACGCCCGGTTCAAGATTTTTAAGGATATATGATGATCAATCCCATCGTAGGGTCGGGTTTATCAACCCGACCGCCCTTAACCCATGGAATTGCTCGCGGTTTCATTTAATCCGGCACTCCCTGTGGCTACATTGCCACGTAAAAAGTTTACCGGTCTTTATGAATAGGCATCTGGATAATTCCAGTATCATCTTTGTTCAGAAGTGATTGCGGGCTGGTTTCGAAACCAGCCCCTTGCTACAAGGTGGTACTCGTGGATATTTTCGTAAAAGTACTATAGTTTACCGGGAATTGTCACAATAAATGGCTATCACATTCAAAGGGTGGCTCATTTTGATTAACACCCTGGCTCAAACTCATTGGATTGGGTGCTCATTTTGGATTACAGTATTCAAACATCCGGGGGTGAGAGATAGTTCTCTTTTCCTGGAAGGCGCTATTGACAAAAATACTCAATTATCTTATCCTTTATTATGAACATATGTCCACTATTCAGGGGGGGGTAATAAACATGGGAAGACCTCCGCTTTCAAGGCGGGTTAGCTTCATTCCACCGGTTACCTACTTCAAGCCGGCAGGCATTCCTCTCAGCCAACTGGAAGAAATAGAGCTTTCGATAGAGGAGATAGAGTCCCTGAGACTCAAGGACCTGGAAGACCTTGAGCAGGAGCAATGTGCTGAAAAGATGAATATCTCCAGAACAACGTTCGTACGCATACTGGACTCAGCCCGCCGGAAGGCGGCTGAAGCTTTAATCAATGGCAAGGCAATACGGATTGAGGGAGGCAACTACGAACTGGCATCCCGCCGTTTCCGCTGCCTGAACAACCATGAATGGGATATATCTGATGAATCGCTGATGAGCAGCGGTCCGCAGGCCTGTCCCACCTGCGGCACCGGAGATATCAGGGTAATACCACCCGTCTCGAATACCGGCTGTCACCGGGGTCAATGCCGGCGCGGCAGGCGCCGGACCGCATAAATCAAAAAATCCATCCCAGGAGCCGTAAAGTACATGAAAATAATTGACGACCTTTTGTCCACCCTGGATATGACCGCGCAGGTGAGGGATATCCGTCTGGGACTCTTTCATTCAGCGGTTGTAACACGCAATTGCGGGCTGGCTGCGACCCTTTCCAAAGACGTGCTGCGGCAGCACCATGAAGGAGAACCTTTGATTAAGGAACCCGGCAGCTTGCTCAGCAGATCGGCTGAAGATCTCGCCAGGCTGGCTTATTCCGGGTCATTGCTCGAGGCAGTGATTGGTATAGCAACCATAAATTCGTTGGTCGATGTTGACGAGTCCTCCTGCATTAATCTCAACGCCGCCGACCTTATCGCCGAGAAAGGGAAAGGGAAGAAAATATGTATTATCGGGCACTTTCCCTTCATTCCCAGACTGCAAGGCCTGGCCGAGAAAGTATGGGTGATTGATAAAAACCCCCAGGAAGGCGACCTGACCGAGGAACAGAGCGAAAATATCGTCCCCCGGGCGGATGTAGTGGGAATAACCGGCACGGCCATTACAAATCATACTATCGAGCACCTTCTCGAGCTATGCGCTAAAAAGGCTTATGTGGTGGTGCTGGGGGATTCAGCCCCATTGTCTCCGGTGCTGTTCAACTATGGTATCGATGCCGTATCCGGCACAAAGGTCGTTGATCCCGGCGCCGTTCTGAATTGTGTCAGCCAGGGCGCTACCTACCGGCAAATCAAAGGTATTGCCAAACTGATCATGAAACGCGAATACTATCAATAGCACGGCATTTCTCTGTGCAAATCACGCGTAGTTACTAACTATACAAATTTTATAGATATCCGTTCTATCTGAACTTAAGAGGCAGAAAACTATCAACAGTGCCGGAGTCAGTCTACAGGGAGGTGGAAGCTGGAATGCCCGGAAAAGATGGCACAGGACCTGACGGCAAAGGACCAATGACAGGGCGCGGTTTTGGAGAATGCGTAATACCCTTCAATACCCCGCAGGAAGAGATCGATTTTCTGAAAAGCCGGAAAAAAGCCTTGGAGGAGCAGCTCCAACTGGTTGAGGACAGGTTAATGGCACTGGAAGCAACAGACCGCAGAAGCAAAAAATGAAAATCACGGTTTCGACCCTCAGTACGTCCTCAGATTTTTCGGCGGGTCCCGGTTAAGATTGTTGCAATCTCCCGGTACAAAACTATTTGTATTCTATTATAATTTACAGTATTGTATTATAATTGTACAATAATACATAAATATTAAAATATACAAATATTTGAAGATTAGTTGAATTATGACAAAGCCAAGTTATGGTGCTTTCAATGAACTGGCTGCTGAGTACGATGCCTGGTTTGATGGAGAGGGAAGGAACGTCTTTAAAACCGAATTGAACGCCCTTCAATCTCTCCTGCCTTACCTGCCTGAACCGTGGCTTGAGATCGGCGCCGGCAGCGGCCGTTTTGCGCAGGCGCTGGGAATAAAAACAGGGATCGAACCATCTTTAAACATGGGAAAAGCAGCCGCGCGCAGAGGAATAAATATAGTGCGCGGTACGGGAGAACAGCAGATTTTTAGCGATGCCTCTTTCGGCACAGTCTTTTTGATCACTGCACTCTGTTTTGTAAAAGAGCCTTTAAAAGTAATGGAAGAAACATATCGTCTACTTAAATCCGGTGGTAAAATGGTATTGGGCTTGATTTTAAAGGATAATCCCTGGGGACAGACCTACGAGCAGCAAAAACGTGAAGGCCATCCAATTTATGCACATGCTACTTTTTACCGGTGCAACGAGGTAGCCCGGCTTACGTTGCAGGCAGGGTTTTCGGGGGAGAGGATCGTTTCAACCCTTTTCCAGAAACCCGGCTATGTAGAGTACCCGGAAGATCCCCTAGACGGATTCTACCGAGATGCCGGCTTTGTGGTTATCGTTGCGGGAAAACCTTGTAATCAATAATACGGCAATATAATTTCAACATTTTAAAAGGAGAGGCAAAAGCGTGGCAAAATATGATGTGGTAATTGTGGGAGGCAGCGCTGCGGGGGCGACAGCAGCGGTTAGCTGCAAACGCCGGAACCGGGGAAAAACGGTAGCGATCGTCCGCCAGGAAAAGCAGGTGCTGGTACCCTGCGGAATCCCTTATATTTTCGGCACACTGGGCAGCCCGCAAAAAAATCTTATTCCGGATAGTCTGCTGAGCAACGCAGGGGTGGACATCATCATTGAAAAAGCCATTCACATAGACCGTGAAAAGAAAGTCCTTCACGTAACAGGGGATAAAGAGATCCAATACGATAAATTGCTGATCTCAACAGGCTCTTTACCAGCCCAGTTGCCTATTCCTGGCATCGATAAGGAAAATGTATTCTTAATTCAAAAGGATGTCGACTATCTTCAAAATATGCTGGAGGCTGTTAATCAGGCGAAAGATATCATTATTATCGGCGGGGGTTTCATCGGCGCTGAATTCGCTGATGAGTGCAAGAAAAACCGGGATAACAACGTTACCATTGTTGAAACGCTTCCTCACTGCCTTCAACTGGCATTTGACGATGAATTCTGTGTCGAGGCCGAATCCGTCCTGACCAGCAGAGGAGTAAAAATAATAACCAGGCAGACCGTCGCCAGTATTCTCGGAGACGGGAAGGCCAATGCCGTCCAACTGGACAACGGACAGACACTGAAGGCCGACGTGGTAATTGTCAGTATCGGAGTCCTGCCTAATACCGAACTGGCCCGGGAAGCCGGACTTCAAATCAGCTCTACAACCGGCGGAATCGTGATCGACCGCTATATGCATGTCAGAGACGACAGGGATATCCTTGCCTGCGGAGATTGCGTCCTGAAAATCTCATATTTCAATGGAAATCCGGTAAAAACCTGGCTGGCCTCCGTGGCTACCAATGAAGCACGCCTGGCCGCAGCCAACATGTTTGAAACGCGCTACCAGGGTTTTGGTACCCTGGGAGTCTTTTCCACGCAAATCAGCGACCTGGCTATCGGAGCAGCCGGTCTGACAGAAAAACAGGCAGCCGAAAACGGATATAACGTGGTGGTCGGCCTGGCCAAATCCCCCAGCAAGCATCCGGGAGGGATGCCCGGAGCCGTACCTACCTCGACCAAGCTTATTTTCTCAAAAGAAAACGGGGCGATACTGGGCGGAGAGGCATCCGGAGGGACCTGTGTGGGTGAGATGATTAATGTCATCAGCGCCTGCATCCAGCACCATATGACGGCCTATGAAGTATCATTGTTCCAGATGGGAACTCATCCGGCACTCTGTGCTTCACCCATAGCCTACCAACTGGTTAACGCGGCTGAAGAAGCCGTAATGAAACTAACGTAGCCGTTCCGCCTGAGAGAAAGACTAATACCGCTTCATTTTAAATAAAGAGGAGATCAAAATGACGCTGTTGACGACTACCTTGAGTGAAAACACAGCCGGTTCAGGCGCCAGTATCCTGGCTGAATGGGGACTCAGTATCCTGATCGAAACTGATGACAGTAAAGTGCTTCTGGATACGGGGGCAAGCATATCAGCGGTACATAACGCCGATTCTCTGGGCGTAGACCTCAGCAGTATAGACAAGATTGTCTTAAGCCACGGGCATTATGACCATACCGGCGGGCTGCGTGAAATGCTGCGCAGGATGAACAAGGAAATCGAGATCATAGCCCACCCGGACGTATGGGGAATGAAATATCACCGCAGAAAAGATGATCCGGAAAGGTATATCGGCATTCCCTTTCAGAGGAACGAGCTTGAAAGCCTGGGAGCACGCTTCGTGTTAAGTGAAAAGCCGGTTAATATCGCTGACGGCATTATCACTACAGGGGAAATCCCGATGATTACCGAATATGAAGCGATTGATCCTGGCCTCTACGTCAAAGAGGATGGGGTATTCCAACCCGACCAATTGCTGGATGACAGGGCTATCATAGTCAAGACCGCACGCGGACTGGTTATCATCCTGGGCTGTGCCCACAGGGGCATGATAAACACCATCTATCACGCACGGGAAATCACCGGGGTCAACGAAATATATGCGGTCATCGGGGGGTCTCATCTCGTTAGCGCTACCGAGGAATGCCTCTGGCAGAGCATCGCAGCAATCAGAGAACTGGAAGTGCAAAAACTGGCGCTTTGCCACTGCACCGATTTACCGGTTATCAGCGTTCTGGCCCAGGAGTTCGGAGAAAATTTCATTTTCAACAAAGCAGGCTCGCGTCTGGATTTTTCATAAAAACCATCAAGTGATCTATCCGGCGCCGGTGAAAATACCGGCCGGACCGAATTGTAATACGGGACTGCATCTTTGCACTGGTTGTTTTGATCTGAAATAAGAATTATGCGAGGAGTGAAATGGAAGAAGAACGTTTAGCCGATCACCTTAGAGACAGACCGGAACAACTCCAAAAAGCCCGGGCCGACGGAGTAAAGCTGATAGGTTACTTCCCCGGCAATTATGTACCGGAAGAGATTATTTATGCTTCCGGCGCGATACCCATTTGCCTTACCCACGGAGGGAGTGCCGCCCCGGCGGAAGAGGGATTGTCAGCCATGCCTCGCGTGATGTGCCCCTTCGCCAGGGCCCAGATCGGGGAAAGGCTGCTGAAGACCAATCCTTACTACAACATTATGGACATGTTCGTAGCGCCTATCACCTGCCAGCACCTGAAGAAAGTGGCAGAGATCTGGGAATATTTCGGCGATATAGAGATTTTCAAGCTGGGAATACCCCAGCAGTGCAAAAATGATTTTGAACTGGAATATTATTATGAAAGACTTAAGGCCCTGAAAAAAAGGCTGGAGGCGTTCACTGGAAACGCAATAACGGATGAAAAACTGGGGACCGCCATCGCCCTGTATAACAGGATGAGAAAGCTGTTTAACAATCTCGGTCAAATTCATTCCTCCTACCCTTCCCTGCTGAGCGCCCTGGACTTCGTAAAATTGAATCACGCCTCGTTTTACGCCGACCCGGTTTTCATGGTGGATACACTGGAATCGATATATAACACGCTGAAGGACCGGCAGCCTGCGGAAAACCCGGATGCTCCGAAAATCATGTTAATAGCGCCAAATATCGGTTATGGTGATTATACCGTCCTGGAGCTGTTTAAATCGTCCGGCGGTGAGATCGTATTTGAAGAAGTATTCGAGGGCATGCGGTACTGTTCAAACACGATCAATAACGAAGGCGATTCAGTCCTCTCTTTAGCACGGGGATACCTTCTGGATAGAATGCCCTGTGCATTTATGAGGGACTCAGCCAGAAAAAGGCTTGATTATGTTCTCGGGCTGGTAAAACAGTACAATATCTCAGGTGTAATCTGGTATGAGCTGCTTGGCTGTGAGTCATATGATGCCGAATCATTCTATTTCGCGCAGCAACTGGAGGAGCGGAACATCCCCATGCTGATACTGGAATCGGACTATGGTACAGTGGATACAGGGCAGTTTAAGACCCGTATAGAAGGCTTTATCGAAATCGTCAGGGGGGTGATATAACCATGATAGAACTCCTCAAGCTATGCGGATATGAGGATGACGAAATCAAAAAAGAGCTACCCAGGGTAGAAAAAGCGCTCATACGGCTGGGAATTGGTCCCGCTGATATAGAAAAAGGCAAGCAAAGGCTGAACACCTATTACGACATGGAGCTAAAGGGAGTACGCAAGGTATTCCGCTTGATTTTAAAAGAATTTGTCGATTCAATGCTGGCCAGGGACGAAGGTAAAAAGAAGCTGCTATACGGCTTCATGGCTCCCGGTTTTGAGATGATCAGCCCGGCCGTGATGTTCGCTTCCAGAGAGGCCTATTCTGTATACCATTTCTGGGCTTTATTTACCATCGCCGGCTGTATATTTGATAAAATGGTACCCATACTGGAGGCCGCCGAAAAACAGTGGCTGAAAGCCGGGATTGTAGCACACTGCGGCAATGTTAAAACCCTGATCGGGATATTCGCCCTGGACCTGTTCCCCAAACCGGACCTGCTGGTAACCTCCGGTTCTTTATGCGAGACGGCCCCTAAATCACTTGATTTACTTCACGAATACTACGGCATTCCCGTACATTATTTCGAGACCTGCCAGGACAGGGAGTTCAGGGAATACTCCGACGCCTCCAAAAGAATTATCGACCTGGAGGCAAAAAGCCTGAAGAGCCTGTTCAGGAGAATAGAGGATATCATGGGCTTTGAGCTCACGGACAAAATGCTGCGGGATTCTATCAACTCCAGGAACGATCTGAATAAAGCCGTCGGCAGGATGAGAGACCTGATATTGCAAGGCGACCCGCTGCCCCTGAGTCCTACCCATGAAAGCCTCTGGATGTGTTTGAATGCATTAACTCTCAGCAGCGAGGACTGCCGTGCAGCGACAGAGGCAATCGAGACTTTATGCGTGGAATTGCAGCAAAGGATAAAAGAGGGAAAAGGCGTTGTGGCGAAAGGATCTCCCAGGATTATTTCAATGTGTCCCGCTCACCATGTCGATCCCAGGCTGGAACACCTGTTGTGCGAACTGGACATCGCCATGATCGCCACGGACATGATTTTTTCGGCGCCTTCCAGCGCCAACCTGGAGAGTCCTGAAATGATGATTGCATCGAACCTTCAGGGGTCGTTGTTTACCAGTCCAGCCGAGAGAATCCGCCTGATTGTCGAAGGATCAAGGAGGCTGAAAATAGACGGCCTGTTCGACCGCTACCATGTAGGCTGCCGGACCTCTGTGGGTGATGCGCTGATAATCAAGGAAGCGGTTGAAAAAGAGGCCGGAATCCCTGTTCTGGTGTTTGAATGGGAGAATTTCGATCCCCGTTATTTTAACTACGAGCAGTGCAGTAAAAAACTACAAGCATTTAAAGGGATGATGCTCAGCAAGCGAGGGTCTACGTAAAAATGACGGACAACGGCAGATACTACGCAGGTATTGACCTTGGCTCCGCTATGACCAAGGTAGTGATCATAGACAGCGATGAGAAGGTTTGCGCCAGCGTGATCAATCACACCGGCGCAGAGCACCGCCGCCTGGCCAACAAGGTTATGGAGGAGGCTATAATGCAGGCCGGCCTATCCTTTGATGAACTGTCCTTCATCGTGTCTACCGGCTACGGCCGGATGATAATACCCTTTGCCGACCGACAGATAACCGAGTTGACCTGCCATGCCAGGGGTGTTGTCAGCTACTTTCCCGGCGTCAGGCTGGCTATCGATATCGGAGGACAGGACTCCAAAGGACTCAAGATCAATAACGGCCGGCTGATAGATTTTTCCATGAACGACAAGTGTGCGGCAGGAACGGGAAGATTCCTGGAAATCATCTGTGGTACCCTGGGTCTGAAGCTGGAGGAACTGGGGGATGTGTCCCTGAAATCTACTCACAAGGTCTCAATCAGCAGTACCTGCACCTTTTTTGCCCAGCAAGAGGTAATAACCCGTTTATCCGAAGGATCGCCGCTGGAAGATATTGTGGCCGGAATTCACGATTCCATTGCCAGCAGAGTAGCCAGGATGGTCGGCAGATTGACCGTCAGGCCCGATGTGGTATTTACCGGTGGTGTGGCCAAAAACCCGGGTGTGGTAAAAGCTCTGGAAGCAAACCTCGGCTGCAAGGTACTGGTACCCGGGGAACCGCTGCTCAGTGGAGCGCTGGGTGCTGCCCTGTTAGCTAAAGAAATTTCACTGAAATACATCTCACAGGGCAAGCCTGTGCCGAAAACAGTACGCCATCTGGGCGAAGCCAAATTCTTTTCATAAAGGACTGATAATCATGGCATGGGTTATTGGAATCGACATCGGCTCCGGAAGCAGTAAAGGGGTAATCATCAGGAACGGAAAGATAATGGCTGATTACCTGCTTTCATCAAGAGAAAACTACGGCGAAATAGCCCGCAAGATAAGGGAAGCGCTTTTAATCGCCGCAGGCATTGCGGCTGAAGAGGTCGCCTTTACGGCAGCCACCGGTCACAGCGCGGGCGGCATACCCTTCAGCAATCTGGAAATTTCGGATTTACAATGCTGCGCCAGGGGAATAAGGAGCCTGTTCCCTTCCGTCAGGACCATCATCGATATTCAGGAGCAGTCCAGCCAGGCCATCAAGCTCGACGACAGCGGAAGGGTAATCGACCTGGCCACCGACGATACCTGTGCCAGCGGCAGCGGGTATTTCCTTAAAGTCATCGCCAATGTGTTGCAGATAGACCTGACCGATATCGGCCCCCTTTCCCTGAAGTCGACCAGCCCCGTCGTTTTTACTACGGGATGCGCCGTTTTCGGAGAGTCCGAGGCTATTTCCAGGGTATCCGAGGGGATTCCCAAAGAAGACATTCTGGCCGGGGTCCACAGGGCTCTGGCCGAGAGAGTGGCTTCGCTCGTTAAAAAGATCGGGCTTGAGGAGGATTGCGCCATAAGCGGCGGCGGCGGGCTGAATACCGGACTGGTGAAAGCAATTGAGGAACAGGGCATCCGTTTAAAGGTGCCTGCTCAGCCGCAGATGGTAAACGCCCGGGGAGCGGCATTGATAGGCGAGGAACGGGTCAAGTAGCAATATCACCGGTACGGCTAAACGCGCCGCAGCGGGGCCAGATCCTTCCCATCCGTAGTTTATGTATTGGAAATAAGCAGTTACCTGCTCCGGAACAACTACAGCCGCTGAAGCACTTCCAGCCGGTGAAAAGATTCCGCCATTTTGTAGCCGGTGCCTTTAGCCGAGGCAATAGCTCGCTCGGAAAACATTTTTAAAAATTCGGAAAAAGGCTCTCCCTGCTGGGTCTTATGACAGGCAAAAGCATTCATCTTGATATTAAAGGTATCGCTGATGTCGTATTGGAAATTTGGTTCCTGTGTGGCCCATAACCAGACTTCTTTCACCTTGTGCAGTTGATAACCCTCTGCCAGCAAATCAGGATAGGTATTGGGTGATAGTGCGACGGGCCAGACCGAATCCATCACAATTTGTCCCAGTACCCGGTGGTCAGGATTGGCCATATAGCGTTGATAGGGATCGCAGGTAGCCACCACTTGAGGGCGGTATCCCAGTATTAGCCGTATAATCTCTTTTCTGAAGTCTAAGGTGTATTCCAGCCCGAGGTCCTGATGCCGCAGGAAAATTACCTCCTTTACGCCCAGGACCCTGGCGGCTGCTAATTGTTCCCCCTCGCGTATATCAGCCAGATCCTGCGGTTTTATCTTTGGATCCATGCTGCCTGTATTGCCGTTGGTAGCGATTACATAGACTACTTCCTTTCCCTGTCGCGTCAGGCTGGCTACTGTGCCGGCTATTCCCCATTCCGTATCCACAGGGTGAGGTGAAAATGCCATCATATACACTGGGCTTTCTCTCATAACTGACCCGCCTTATCAAATAGTTGCATTCATTTTACGCCACTTAACACAGAGCAGTAATAACAGCCTTATGTATTTTAACAAAAAGGAATTTTTCAATCCTCAGGTGCGTAAGTAAAATCCGCCCATACCGGCTTCTCTTCTCCCATGTAAGGAAGAGTATCCGGACCCTGTAAATACTCCGGCGGTTTCACCAGATCGAACTTAATTGCTTTCTGCTCACAGCCTAGAACACACAATCCGCATCCCATGCACTTCTCAATATCGATAAAGGCTTTCATCTTTTTCGAGCCGGATACCTTCTTCATCTCAATGGCATCGAAGAAACAGCGGTCGATACAGGTCTGACAGCCAACGCATTCACTCTCATCCACCCTGGCGCGCCATCGGCTGGGTGAACGAAGCTCACGGACAGTGCCGGTACGTATGGTAGCCCCCATCACATTGCAGCAGCAATCACAGCAATGGCAGAGAACCCCTCCATTCCGTTTGGGTATACCTCCGCTCTTGAGGAGACCGGCCCTCTCCGCCTCGTCTGAAATGGCTATGGATTCCTCTACGGAAATCACTTTCAGGCAGGAAGACTGGTTGAGATTAAACTCGGCGTACTTGCCGAATTCAAAACAATTATAGATGGGCCTGTCACATCTCTTGGCCCTCTGGCGGCAGCCGCAGCCATAAACGGCAATAATTTCTTTACTCCCTTTTTCCAGCAGCATAGCGTGGATATCTTCCTCCGGAAGTATTTCCTCCGGTATAACGTCCTTATTGGTCTGCATGGCCAGCCAGGCCGGGATTATGCGCGTCATGGACCCCGTAGGAGGAACTACCTTGGCGACCTCGATGCTGCGCGTAATCATTTTTTCTTCAACTTCAGGCATGAAATCATCCCAGGCCTTCCAGAACCCTTCAGGAATATCTTCATCCTTGGCCGCGCCGATACGGGCAAAAAAACCATGCATGGCAATATGGAAAAGATATTGATCATGCCTCTGGAAAAGCAGCCTCCGGCGTTTAAAGTCCTGCAATTTTTCCTCAAGGCCTTTCTCGTCTGCTTTGAGCTTTTCCGCCAGTTGTTTACAGGTAATAGGGACGGTTAAATTGAGGAGGTACTCTCCTTCATCCGGCGTAAACAGTACCTTGAAATACTTGATTATGTTGGGTGTAGCCTTGTACTCAAATGTTTCCGCTATCGTACTGTAAATTGCTTCAGTGGCCATGAAATCCTCACTATCTTTATATCAATTATCAATCATGTATAAAATATCGATGTTACATATTATGCCCAGTATACTCCGTTTCCAGTCCGTTCTACAAGCAGCCTGTAAAGGAATCGTTTGCTGCAACCTTTATACAAATGCCTTATCAGCCTACTCTGCTGATTCGTCTGCCAACCGTAACTATGACCAAACCGTAATGCGTCCGAAATTGAGGTTATTTTTTCCCCGGCAGAACGGGATGCCCGGGATAATAGGATAAAACACCTATTCAATTCAGACATAAATACCGTTGACAAGCAATTGAAGGAAGTCTATTATTGGCAATCATGGCAAAATTTGAAAAATACAGTCTGATAGCGATCCTGGTATATATGCTGCTGACTTTTACTATCCCCATTCGTCGGGTTCTTTTCATCTGGCAGGAAGAAAACGCAACCTTATATGGTTTTTTATTCCAATATGGTCAATATATCCTTATGGGACTGATGACACTACTCACTGCTGAACTTGTTTTTCATCCGGACAGGCCTCTCAGCCGGTTAATTAACTGGATAACTCAACCCAAAATTTCTCTCAGTATTATTTTACCTGTTCTGGTATTATGTGTAGTCTTAACCTTTACAGGGACCCCCGGCCTTTGGTGGACATGGTTTACGGTCGGATTACATATCGGCAGTATCGGACTGTTTATTATTATACTGAAAGACAGGGTTCCAGCCGGCGTAGCCTTTATGACAGGCACAGCTTTCGTTTTCCTGGTTGTCGGAGTATGGGAAATTATCTATCAATGCGGCAGAACGTATTTTTATGATCTTCCCCAGGGAATAGGGACATTGCTCTTGGCCGGGCAAATAAGGTTCATGCTTCCTTTTATCTTATTTGGTTTAGTCATGCTCTATCTTGTACACAAGAAAAATCGAAACCTGTTTCAGGCTAATTACCTTACGGTTACATTTACCATCCTGACAGCCGGCATGCTTGCGTGGTGGTTCGCTACCGGCTTGTGGAGCGATATTTACTATGTCTACAAATTAGATAAATGGTTTTATATGGAACCTAATCCTTTGATGATGGAGGTATACCGAAGCAGCAAGGTTTTTATTATATTGATAATGTTTTCACTTGTGTACAGACCCAAAAGAATAGCTGGTATTTTCCAGCATTCCTTAAAATTCAATTCTGAGCACAACTGAAGAAGTATTTAACCACCGGCCAGATGTAAAAACGGATCGATGGACTTCGGCCTGTATATTATCCTTTATGCCTATCTTCTCTTCCGGCTGATCGATGTAGGCGAATCCTATCACCAGTTGGGAGCCGGGAATGTCCTTCTCTCCCAGTGCTATGGCAGGCTACCCGTTTACGCGTAAAGTGTATTTGACAACATCCCAGACCGGTGATACCATAATTTATGGGCATATGCTCATAATTCAGGGATGAGACGAGGCGTAGCTATGGAAGATCGGAAGCTTCTTTGCCGGAACTGCCGCCATATCTTCAGGCTGTCTGAATATACCAGTTGTTCTCTGGATAGAAAGGTACTCTGTCCCAATTGCAGCAGCACTGAGCTATCGGAAGCGCCCGCATGGGCCCCGTTGGGATCAGGAACCAATATTTTTGAAGGGTCTTGCTGGAAATATGAATGCAAGATGTGCGGGCACAAATTTGAGATGCCTGTGCCCAAAAGCCCGTCAGAAAACAAGTCCAGAAGATGTCCCAGGTGCGGTGGCGCTCATCTTCACCTGATAACAGATGTGGGAGCACTGCCGCTGTATTGCGGCTGATAAGGCAAAACGCGAGGCCGTTGGCCTCCTGTAAGAGATCGAAATCCTGCCGGGAATACTCCGCTTGCCAGCAAGGTAAAAAAACGTTTGCCGGTGATTGTGGGTCATTCCCGGAATTGTTATTATTTAGCGGAATTGTTATTATTAGTATAGAAAATGCCGCGTTCGCCGTAAGCATTATCATCATTCACTGTAAATGAGGAAATTACGCGATATGGAAACGATCGATCTTGAGCCCCGGTATTCGACTACTGAGATCCCCGGCCGGTGTATAAGATGCCTGGCCGAAGAAAAACTCTTTAGCTGTATGCGCGAACTTTTAAAAGAAGACAAAGAGGATAATGACGACCCCGAACTTCAGAATAAATACGAACTTCTGCGGTGTTTCCTGGAATCGCCGGAGTTGCAGGAAGTTTGCGATAAATCGGAGAATTCCCTATCCGACGGCAAAGAGGTAATGGTCAGGATCACCATGTCATCTGGGAAACCCAAATACGAGATTTTCTATAAGTGAATGACCCGCAGCAAGCTATGGTGTATTCTCGAATTCACTCATAAACCGGGCAGAAGGACCGGCAACGCCAACGCGGCTGCTTCACAAGAGATCGGATCGGCTGTAAGTCGATGGATTTGATGTACAGGCTGCATCAGACTATTTCAACAAGAGTAAACAAGCTGAGTATATATTGGGAGTGAATCACGTGCCAACCAGAGAGCAGATTACGGAGTGCCTGAATACGGTTTTGGTTCCCGGTGTTTTGCGAAGTATACTGGAAATGAACCTGGTTCGGGATATATCCATCAATGATCATAATGTGGGTATCAAAATGGCCTCGGCCGGCATTAATGAAGATACCAGGAAATGGCTTAAAAACAAGATCGAGAAAACAGCGGGCAGCCTTGATGGAGTAGAATCGGTTAACGTGGAGTTTAAAGAGCAGGCGCCTAAAGATCTGAACAAAATATCCCACGTATTAGCCATAATGAGTGGTAAGGGCGGTGTGGGGAAATCGCTGGTCAGCGGACTTACGGCTGTTTCCTTGAAAAAACAGGGCTTCTCGGTGGGTATACTGGATGCGGACATCACCGGCCCCAGCATTCCCAAGATGTTCGGCATTCATAACACCCCTAATTGCAGTGAAAGCGGAATCCTGCCCCTGACCTCCAGGTCGGGTATTGAAGTGATGTCATTGAACCTCCTGCTTCCCGACGAAAACGAGCCGGTAATCTGGAGAGGCCCCATTATCGGAAAGGTTATTACCCAGTTCTGGGAGGAAGTCCTCTGGGGTCAACTGGACTACCTGATCGTGGACCTTCCGCCGGGTACGGCCGATGCGCCTCTTACCGTTCTTCAGCAGATTCCCGTTTCCGGGATTATCATAGTCTCCTCGCCCCAGGACCTGGCTACCATGATCGTGAAAAAAGCCGTCAATATGGCCAGAAAAATGAACAAACCCATCGCCGGCGTGATTGAAAATATGAGCTATTTACATGTTCCGGAGATCAACAAAGATATAGAGGTCTTCGGGAAAAGCAAGGGGGAAGAGCTGGCAAAGGCTGCCGGCGCACCGCTTCTGGCCCGTCTGCCTATTGACCCTGATCTGGCCAGGCTATGCGACAGCGGAGATATCGAGAGTTATACCTCCGATATTGTCGAAAACCTGGGCAAGACCCTCTCCCGGATGGAGCTGGTTCCCAGTCCGGTAACTCCCGTCTGCAAAACCGGCAAGCTTAACTGCCAGAGCTGCGAGCATGACTGTAAACAGGCCTGATCGAGCTTAAGTAGTTATCGCCTCATCCTCCCATATTCCTCCCGCAAGTCCAGGCTCACTAAAGGCTTTTTTAAGACTCCACCTGAAATTTTTTGACACCAACAATCGGCTTGTGATAGTATAAGTTTAACTCCAGAGCTGTCTCACCTGTTGAGAGATCGATGGTGAACAGCCGGTATCCCGATGAATATCGGGATCGACGGCACTGCTGGAAACGGCAGTGTTTCCCGGTTGGAAAAGGAGAGAGATGATAGTAGACTATTATAATACGGCGTGCTTTCATATGAAGGCCGCTATTTTTTTACCCTCCGGGCAGCCTTCTCTTTTTCCATTGCATCAGTCAAATAGCCGGTGCCACCGGGAAAAGAAGACGGTACAAAAGATAAATCAAGCCTTGATTCTTGATTGATCATATAAAACTTGGAGGGCCGAATGAAAAACAGGTCTGTTATTATGGTGCTGATTGTGTTTGCGGGACTTTTAATGCTGGTCGCCGGAGGCTGCGGCAATGCCGCACCTACGCCATCAGCCGGCGGGATAAAGGCTGAACCGGCTGAGGCCACGCAGGTATCTCCACTCTCCGAAAGCAGCGGAGAACTGCTGGTTTTTGCTGCCGGCGGGACCAAGATAGCTATCGATGAAGCCGCCGGGCTTTTTGAACAGGAATACGGTGTTAAGGTAACTATAAATTACGGTGGAGGCGGGGAAGTATTATCCAATATGATTATTGCCAAAAAAGGCGACGTCTATATCGCTCCCGAACAAAGGTTCATGGACAGCGCCAGAACCAGAGGCGCTATCGACAGTGAAGGTGAGGCTGCCTGCCTGGCCTATATGATACCCGTAATAGGGGTAAGGGAAGGCAATCCCCTGGGTATTCAGTCCCTGTCCGACCTGGCTAAAAGCGGTACCAGGATCGCCATGGGCAACCCGGAGACCACCGCCCTGGGGATAATCACCCCGGAGGTGCTGCAAAAAGCCTCCCTTTATGAAGAGGTAAAAGGGAATATCGTTACCAATGCACCGCAGGTCAACAGCATAATCACCATGTTGAAAATGAACCAGGTGGATACCGGCTTTATCTGGCACTATTTCGACACCACCTCAACTAAAGATATTGACATTGTCTGGATTCCCCCCGAATATGTAACCGGGATCGGTATAATCCAGGCAGCGATATCCACCTACAGCTCCGATCCGGAAAAGGCTGCCGAGTTCGTGGATTTCCTGACATCTCCTCAAGTAAAAGAGGTTTTTAAGAACAATGGTTATATCGTTGACCGGCAGGAAGCGGATAAATACTGGCTGGCAGAGTAAAAAGCAAGCTATAGGGAGCGTGGAAACCGGGTATTCTGCGTTTCAGGATGGATATGTTTAGTATTCTCAAAGGTAAAACCGGCGATCGTGCATTCAGGACCGCTACTATAACGGCTCTGGCCATACTTATTCTCTTTTTCACCGGTATTATCGTTTCTCTGCTCACATATACCGATTGGAGCAG
The DNA here is from genome assembly GCA_016926695.1 of Dehalococcoidales bacterium. The sequence continues at coordinate 37,508 of JAFGOB010000104.1, forward strand.
CATCCTGGTGGTTATTCGCTCCAGGGAGATCGTATTCGCAGTCGGGCTGAGCCTGGTCACTGCCACAATATCAACCCTAATAGCCATGATTGTAGCCGTGCCCGTAGCCTATGCCATCTCAAAGAACGATTTTCCGGGCAAACAAATCGTTGACAGCCTGCTTGATTTGCCGGTAGTCATATCTCCCATAGCTATCGGCGCGGCATTGCTGGTGTTTTTCAACACGCCGTTCGGGGCTGCCATCAACGAGCATGTTATTAATTTCGTTTTCGCAGTTCCGGGAATTATACTGGCCCAGTTTACCATTATCAGCGCCCTGGCTATACGTTTGCTGAAATCAACCTTCGACGGCATCGATATGCGCTATGAGCAGGTTGGAAGGACTCTCGGGTGTAGCAAGCCCGAGGCCTTCTTCCGCATCATCCTGCCGCTGGCAAAAAACGGGCTTATCGCCGGCTGCGTGCTGACCTGGGCAAGGGCAATCGGTGAATTCGGCGCCTCGGTCACACTGGCAGGCGCCATGGCGATGAAAACCGAAACCATGCCCATAGCGATCTCACTCAGCCTGGCCAACGCGGATATCGAAAAAGCCGTCGCCATCATCCTTATTCTGGTAATCATCGCCATAACCGCCCTGATATTGATCAGAAAGATAACCGGGAAAAAAATGGTGGTATAATTAAAGAAAATACCAAGGAGAATACCCCGGATGGAAGTCTATAAAATATTGCGGGAATACTTCAGCAATCTCGTTAGCGAGAATCATCTTGAATCCGAGGAAATTGTGATTCAAGCCAGGCCTTTGACCACGGAAGAGGCAATTGGAAACCCTGAGGACAGGGACTATCCGTTGATTACAGGGCGCGAGCGCATGATGCAGGCCCAGTTCAGAAACACCTTCGGTCAGGCCTACACGGATATGTACGGCGACTATTCCGGAAAACTGTCTGATATTGCCGGAATGGAGCTTAAAAACAATTTCCGCAGGGCGATCTTCATTTCCAGCCTGAACGCGGTGATGAGAAACCTGGAACTGGTAGAAAAGACCGTACACTGCAAAGACAATGAGCCCAGGGAATGCAGCGTCAAACTGGTTGAATATGTAATGGAGAAATACGGAAAACCCAGGGTCGCCATGGTGGGACTGCAGCCGCGCATAGTCGAAGCGCTGTCCAAACACCTCGAGATCAAGGTGACAGACCTGGACAATGCCAATATCAATACCGAAAAGTACGGTGTTAATATACACAGCCCCGAAAAAATCAGGGAACACCTGGAATGGTGCGATCTTATCGTTGCCACCGGCAGCACCATTGTCAATAACACCATCAATGATTTCCTGGATGTTAAACCGGTTATCTTCTACGGAGTTACCATAGCCGGAGCCGCAAAAGTGCTGAAACTGGACGACTTCTGCTACTGCGCGAAATAGCGCAGCAGATACGCTCAACAATACCGCTTCGCTTTTCCGGGTTCTGCCGTCCCGCTGCAATATAAAGACCGTAACTGCCGGCGGGACGGATGCCGTTTGCACTGTTTTCCGGGAATTACGCCTTTGTAAAATACTGCCACCGTAACACGCCGCCTGACTCGTATTTAAAACCAAAACCGCTTATGGACCACTGCAACATTATGTAAATAGGGGGTAAATGACCAGGGTGCTTTATAACCTGTCGTTTAGCATTACAAACCAAAACAGGCAGCGGAGGGCTACCCTAATAAGTTAATGAATCCAGGTGAAAACTTATGCCTTTACACTATATTATGGTGGTTGGTCATTTATAGGTGTATCTGAAGGATACTGAAAGGTGCGTCTTACCATCCGTAACATAGATGTAATACTTCGAATAAAACTCTACCTGCCTGGTAAAGTATCATGCTGGAGGCCACTGGTACTCCTTTATACCTCCCGCAGGCCGAAGCATCAGGGTGGGGAGCGAACTCTATTTTCGTCACAAATCGCAAACAAAATCTGGTCTTTAGTACAGGATATCACTATCCTTAAGGCAATTGTCGCTCACCCGCCGGGGTTGATAATATAGCCCTGTTAGAGGGCTGATAGATGTTAAAAACAGTTATCGACGTCAAGAATCTAAAGAAGACCTACGGTAAAGTAAAAGCGGTTGAGGATGTCTCTTTCCAGGTCAGGGCCGGCGAGATATTCGGGCTGCTGGGACCCAATGGAGCCGGAAAGACCACCACGGTCGAATGCCTTCAGGGACTGCGACAACCGGACTCCGCGGATATCCGAATCCTGGGTTTTGATCCCCGTCACCAGGTACATGAGCTGAGACGTCACATCGGTTCCCAGTTGCAGCAGTCCGCCTTGCCCGATCGTCTCAAGGTCTGGGAGGCACTTGACCTCTTTTCCTCGGTCAACCAGCGTTCATCAAACTGGGAAACGCTGCTGGAACAGTGGGGACTGGCAGACAAGCGTTCGTCCAGTTTTTCCAGCCTGTCCGGAGGTCAGCGGCAGAGACTGTTCATCGCCCTGGCACTGGTAAACAACCCGGAAATCGTATTCCTGGACGAAATGACCACAGGCCTGGACCCGGGAGCCCGCCGTACCGCCTGGGAGCTGATACGTACTATCAGGGATAAAGGAGCAACCATCGTACTGGTAACACATTTCATGGAAGAGGCGGAAAGACTCTGCGATCGCATAGCCATAGTTGACCGGGGCAAGGTGGTAGCCATAGATTCCCCCCAGAGCCTCATCACCGGCAGCGCCAGCTCGGTGCAGGTGGTATTCAGCGTTAATAACGGCACGAACCTGGACTTTCTAAGGGGTATACCCCAGGTGAAAAACATTGCACGAAAAGGAGCCAGGATCGAGGTAGAAGGGAACGGCCCCGTCCTGGCGCTAGTGGCGGCATCCCTGGTCGAACATGGCATTGTTCCCTCCGACCTTAAAATCGAGCAGCCGAATCTGGAAGACATATTTTTAAAAATTACCGGACGCAGCTCTGGAGATTGAAGATGAAATCGCTGTTAAAACTCACCTGGATAGAGACGAAACTGTTCGTCCGCGAACCGCTGACCATGGTCTTCACCTTTGCCCTGCCGTTGATCTTTCTTTTCGTGATGGGGGGCGTTTTCGGCAATACTCCCAACCCCGAGATATACCGCGGCGTGGGAGCGATGAACTACTATATTCCAGCCTATTTCGGCCTGGTGTTATCATCTATCGGCATCGTGGCCCTGCCCCTTCATCTGACAGGTTACCGCGAGCACGGCGTCCTGCGGCGGTTCCGGGCTTCTTCCTTTTCCCTTGGTTCCGTGCTCGGCTCACAGCTCCTGGTCAGCCTGATAATCGCCATCCTGGGAGGAATACTAATCACTCTTTCCGGCTGGCTGGTCTACGATCTCAGTTTTTCCGTACAGACCGGCTATTTCGTATTGGCCTTTCTCCTGAGCACGCTGTGTTTCACATCCATCGGCTTTTTCCTGGGGGCGGTGATACCTACCACCCGGGCAGCACAGGGACTGGGACTTATTCTGTTCTTTGTGATGCTTATACTGGGCGGAGCGGGACCGCCTCCGGAGGTGCTTACCGGCGCTATGAGAGTGGTCGGAGACATTACGCCTTTACGCCACATCATCCTCACTTTACAGGACCCATGGCTGGGTTTTGGCTGGAACGCGGGCTCATCCCTGATCGTCGCCGGTATCACTATCGCCGCGGCGCTGATATCCTGGCGCTATTTCAGATGGGAATAAAAAATACGCCCGATGAACATAACATCAGGCGCTATAACGTCCTACCCGCAATAAGCAGTGAGTCCCGTATTTCTACGGGACTCACTGCTCAGGTTAAACTAAAAATCTACGGCTGGAATGGTGGCGGGTCCTGGATCTGCACCTGGTTGGCAGGTCCATCCGCCTTGTCTCCCCTTACCTGGTCCCCTCCGGCGAAAGCAGGAACTGCCAGCGCTATTACCAGTATTGCCGCCATTGATAAACCGATCAACATTTTTTTCATTCCAGTCTCCTTAATATATCTATATATTTATTTTACACCATTCGGATTAATCCGGTAGATAAAGTCCCCTGCTGTGCTTATTTCACAAGTTGATTGGTAAAGGCCTTGAGATGATTAAGCGACCCTCTGAGCAGATGCTCGTAGACCTTCTGAATATCTGTCTGGACGGTTGAATCCAGGGCATCTTTCAGGTCTTCAATATCCATCTCCTCTATTTCCACTCCGGCCTCCAGGGCCTCGTCCAGAGACCCGCTTCCCTTTTCGACCAGCTCGGCATAAAGGTCCTCAAGGTCTGGATCATTGAACTCACCCGGTTCAAGCCCTTCAACCGGGTCCGCAACTCTATATCGATCCAGCAGATTTTTAACGGCATCCATATGTTTCTGCTCACTGGCCGCTATCCTGCTGAAAATCCGGGCTTCATATTGATCGTAGAAAGCCAGGTAAACATCTCTGGCCAGTTTTTCTTCCTGGCGCATATCCGTCAGCCAGTCTATCTCTGACTCTGTCAGATCGGCGGGATCCGCATCACCCTGCGAGGCGGTGCAATCGCATTCACCGTTATGGCCCCGTTCTGCGGATGCGTTCTGTCCCCATTTGTTCTCCGATGCCTGGCCTGCACCGTTAGCGGAACTGCCGTTGCCCTGACCGTTATGGCCCTGGCCTGCCGATGAACTCTGCCCCCACTTGTTTTCCAGCCCGGCGGCAGTGCAGTCGCCGCTGCCATTTCCGCCTGTACCGTTACCGGCTGCGGAGGCCGCTATTCCCAGCGATACAGCCAGTACCGCTACTATTGCAACCGCAAAAAATACTTTTATTAAGGTCTTTTTCATTATCTTCCTCCCGTATCCTGTTTTTATTGTTTCTTTTCGACCTGTTTCACTAATGCTTAACGAAACGGATCGCGTTTTGTTACAGGACTTTTACGGGTAGAAGCAAAGACCGGTATATTATTCAACGGCCGTAGCCGGCTATATCAGCTTTAACTCACGGGCCAGCGCTATGGCGCGGGAGCGGTTGTCAGCATCCAGCTTTCGATAGATGCTGGCGGTATGAGCTTTGACAGTACCGGCGGTGATGAAGAGTTCAGCGGCTATTTGTTTGTTGGTCATACCGCTCGCCGCCAGACGCAGGACCTCCAGTTCCCGTTCGCTGAGGTCTTCTACGATCCCTTTCCTGCCGGCGGATGACGTCCCGGGGAAAGCAGCCAGAAGTGTTGAGATATAGTCTTTACCGACGGACCGGACATCCGCCTCTTTCTGCCGGCGATGTTTAAAAGTAAACAACATCTCAGCCATCGGAAGGGCCTCGTCAACGAAAACACGGATATATCCCTCAGGTTCAGCCAGTCGAAGGGCTTTTTCCAACGCCGTCAGCGCGCCGGACTCATCGTTTTCAGCTTTAAAAGCCAGCGCCAGCAGCACAAGGACCTCAATCAACGTTCCAAACCTGCCTCCTTGCCCGGCAGCCTCAGCCAGGTCCGTTAATATGTCCCGGGCCTTAGCGGGATTTCCCTGCGCCAGATATATCCTTGATACTGCAATATGCTCCAGTTCCCTCAGCAACAAAGGACCGGTACTGGACTGCTGGCATTCCTCCATCCATCGTCCGGCGGCGGCAAGATTGCCCCGGGCTATCCATAGCTTCACCCGTTCTGTTTCCAGCATGGTCCCCAGAGGGGCAAATAAAATAGAATTCCGCTTTACATGTTCCGCTTTTTCCAGTGTCGCTTCAGATCCGTCCAGGTCTCCGCAGGCTTTCCGGACTCGTGAAAGCATTATGCAGGCAATTACCAGGTCAGATGGATAGTTCCAGGTTTTCATCCGTTCGATTGCACCCGCCGCCTTAGGCAGCGCAGCTTCAAGTTGATTCCATTCCCGGAGCAGATCGCTCATACCTGCATCTAACTTGGCTACTGAACCAAAATAGCGGGCGTTTTTTTCACCGGCCAGCTTCAGCGTATCCTCATAGAGCTCAGCCGCTTTCCGCAGTCTTCCCTCGATCTTCCACAATGCAGCCAGCTCATAGCTGGCTGTCGATAATGTCATGATGTTGCCGGCAGCTCGTGCGAATTCAGCTACTTCATACAGCTTTTCGGTCGCCTTGCCCATTTCCCCGTCAAGCCGGTATGCCCTGGCAAAAACAAAGGGAATAACGCTGCGTATGAGCGAATCCGTCCTGGCGACAAGTACATCCGCTTTAGCGGCCTGCTCAATAGCCCCGGCCGCGTCCCCGCACATGTCGGCAATAAAGGCACGCTGGGCGGCAACGTTCCCCAGTATATCCCTTGTTTCACCGTCCGGCCTATCTCCAGTTACGCCGGCCGTAACATCTCCTTCTATGCCTGCAAGATTATCCCGGTTAATCCGGCTCACGGCCTTCTCCAGCAGTGACTCGGCGTCAGGCGTCCTTCCGGCAAAAATAAAGGCCCAGGACAGGTCCACGCATAAACGAGGCCTGGTACCGATGATGGAATGCGGTATTTTTTCAGACCAGTCCAGGAGGGTACTCAGCTCCCCGCGGGTTATCAACGGAATGGTTTCTTTCTCCAGCAGATAGGCCGCCCTCTCATAATCGGCAGCAGCCAGAGCATGGGATATTGCCCCGGCGATCATGCCGTTGTCTTCATACCACCGGGAGGCACGGATATGGAAGGTATTCAGCATAGCGGGGTATTGCTCCCGCAAGCGTGCCTGTAGAAGGTCAGCAAACAGATGGTGATAGCGGTACCACTGACGCTGATCGTCCAGGGGCAGGACAAACATGTTGGCCTTTTCCAGCATGGCCAGTTTTTGCCGGCCGCCGGTCTGTCCCGTAACCGCACCACACAAGTCCCCGTGCAGCCGCTCAAGAATAGCAGTCTGAAGCAAAAAGGCCTGTATTTCATCCGTCTGCCTGTGCAGCACTTCTTCCAGCAGGTAGTCCATGATATAGCGGTGGCTGCCGGAGAAGGTCCGGACGAATTCTGACGGGTCATTCCTTCCCTGCATTGAGAGCAATGCCATACGCAATCCTGCCGCCCACCCCTCGGTCTTTTCTGCGAGGAAGTCAATATCGTTTTCAGACAGTTCAGGTCCGTTGAAGTGAGTGAAGAGCGCTTTTGTCTCCCCGGACGTAAAACGCAGGTTGTCACCGCGTATCTCAACCATCTGGCCTCTAGCCCGCCAGCGTGCTAAAGGTAAAGGCGGGTCGCTGCGAGTGGAGACTACCACATGCACCCGGGAAGGAGCGTTTTCAATCAAGAAAGAGACAGCGCCGTGGATATCCCTGTTCTCTATAAGATGATAATCATCAAGTACTATCAGAATCCGCTCGGTAATGCCGGCCAGCTCGTTCAGCAGCAGAGTGAGCAGCGGTTCAATATCAGGCACTCCGGATTGTGATGGGCTCAGCAGGGCGTCTGACATTTTAACCGCGATGGGACCAGCCGGTTGAAGGCTGGCAATGAGATATCTCAGGAATTTCGCCGGGTCGTTATCGCCCTTATCCAGTGAAATCCAGGCGGTTATTCCCCGGCAGTCCGCAAGCCATTCACTGAGGAGGCTGGTCTTGCCGAAACCCGCCGGTGCGGATATCAGCAAGAGCCGGCCGTTCAGGCCGGACTGGAGCAGTGCCTGGAGTCTGGGACGGTATACCATTCCCGGAAAGCAGGATGGGACATGAAACTTGGTACTCAGTAATTCTTCTTTCATGCGGTGTATGCCTCGATTGACCTGACAGGTGAGTCCATTATACACAAAAGCCGTCCTTGACTTCCATGCTCCCATGTGGAATAAACCCTCAACTATACCATTTAGCAGATGGCAGGAGATACCAGGTACGGTATTCTGAAAGTAACCAGAGAACAGGAGGAATGAAATGAGACCCCAAATGCCGGGAAAAGGTCAATACTTCGATTGCGAGATCAGGTTGAAAAATCACCTGGACAAGTGCTGGCAAGCCTGGTTCGAGGGCCTGAGGGTAAATAATCTGGACGACGGCGAAGTGCTGGTCTCCGGTTCTATACCGGACCAGGCGGCGCTTTTCGGTCTGTTAAACAGGATCCGCGATCTGAACCTTAAAGTAGTATCTCTGAACGTCAGAGCACAATAAGGTCAAAGAACTCATTAACATAATCAAGAAAGCAGGCTGGAGAAATCAGTAAGATAAAAAATATAATTTAAGGAGAACAACAATGCGTATCGCAAAAGTAACGTCCGTATTAGCCATGGTATTACTGGCCTCTCAGTCAATATGCGGTTATTACATTTCCCAAAATCCCGAGGCAGCCGCCAGCGGTAGTGCCGATTTTCACCTGACCCTGGGAATAATCACTCTCATTGTCACCCTGGCTGCCACAGTAAGCTTTTTCCGGGCTGCCAGGAAAACGGCCTAGAACGAACCGGACAAGATGTAAACAGTCAAATGATAATCAACGAAATAACGACCAGCCTGCTTACTTGTATTGTAAAGACTCCTTGCCTTTGAATGAGGGAATATATCAAGATATTTCACAATTCCTTACCAGGGGAGGTCGTCCAGGTGAAAATAGGAAATTGTGTCTCAAAAACCGCAGTTTCGGCGCTGTCCCTATCCCGATACCATCACGAGATGAAAGCGGCCCGTAGCCGACTTTCAGAGGGCAGTGACATTATTCAGACCGGTACCGGACCTATCGAGTATGCCGACATCGGCGAGGGATGTCCGGTACTGGTTATACATGGAGCAGGCGGCGGTTACGACCAGGGAATTATTCTGGCGCGAACGTTCCTGGGCGATCGCTTTCGCTGGATCGTTCCTTCACGTTTCGGCTACCTCCGCACACCCGTTCCCGCTAACGGGTCTGCCGCAGCCCAGGCGGATGCATACGCGGGCCTTCTGGAGGCTTTAAACATACGTCAGGCAGCCGTTATGGCTGTCTCTGACGGAGGCCCGTCCGCCCTTCAGTTCGCCCTGCATTACCCTGAAAGTATAACCTCTTTAATAATGATAGCGGCTAAGAGTCACACGCCGCCCACGGAGACCTTTTGGCAGAAGGCAGTCTTTTCGACTATATTCCGCTCTGACTTTTTATACTGGTCTATAACCACCTGTATGCAGTCTTTCCTGCTTTCCATGTTCGGGGTTTCTGCGAAAGTACAGGCCGGGTGCACTCGTGAGGAAAGAGAATCCGTCTACGATTTCATGCAAAGCATGCACCCCATAAGCTGGAGAAAAGGGGGGATATATAACGACAGGGCCACCCTGTCAGGGCCTCTACTGAATGAATACCCTCTGGATAAAATCACAGCTCCCACCCTGGTTGTTCATGCACGGGATGATCTACTTCAGCCGTTCAGCCACGGGGAACATACCGCCGGAAATATTCCGGTGGCAAGACTGCTTGAATTCCCCAGCGGTGGTCACATGCTGGCAGGGCATGCCGGTGAAGTAAGATCGGAATCAGTGGACTTTATTATACGGCATGCCCTGTCTTGTTAATTCATTTTCCGTCATTGCTCCGCAAGAGTGCTACCCTACGGCGTATGGATTCATTGTGCTGCTCTTCGGTCATGGAAGGGTCTTTGAGTTTTATCCAGGTCTCACAGGGCAACTGTTCGCAATCCCCGCAGTTTTTGAATTTTTTTGACTCCACACAGGTATAAACCGGGCATATGTCCGTTCCGAAATATTTAGTCCAGTAGACCCTGCCCTTGATGTCTTCACATCCCCCCTGGCATTCCTTATTCAGGCTCGGGCAATCGGAGCAATCCGCCCCGCAAACACACAACATTTCGGTTCCTCCCTGATATTCTTTCTTTTGCGGCATTACGTCTTGAATAAAACGTACCTGATTATTGCTTCCACCTTTTCAGACCGGGAAACATCTCCTTCATGGCCTTGCGTGCCGCATCGGCATCCGGCCACGGATTACCCTTCGATACAAAAGGAACGCAAAACTCGATCATCTGATCCATTGTCATATCGGTGGTAAATTTCCCATCCTTGTAACAGTAGGCGCAGTAGTCATGGTTCGGGCTGCCGTCGGCATTGGTCCCCAGGCTTTTTTCATCGGTCAAAGGCATCGAACAGGACTGGCAATAGCTTATGCTTTGTGTTTTTTCTTCCATTTTTTGCTCCTTTTAAAACATTTGAGCTAATTTTAAGCCATCCGTAATGACAACAGCCTGTCATATTCAAGACGTTTTTTGATATAGTTTTAGGGCTTTTTGTATTCTGTCAGTGATTATCTCCCGAATATGAGGGGGGCTTAATACCTCCACGAAACAGCCGAAACCCAGGATATAGCCGTATACCCATTCATCCTCCGGAAAAGCCAGAGTAATTTCAAAAGTACCATCCGGATTTTTAACTATCATCTCCTCGTCAAAGTCATCATAAAGCCGGACCAGTACCTCCGGCTGAAATTTCAATACCAGGACTACGGGTGTTTTGGAGACGGTGTTCGAGCCGGTTGACACCCTTTCCGCCAGCTCTTTTCTCTGAAAAACCGTATCAGTCACGCATAAATTTTTAATCCGGGAGAGACGGAAAGTGCGGAAATCCATACGTCTGCGGCAGAATCCCCACAAATACCAGGAATGCCCCCTGAAAAGAAGCTGCATGGGTTCCATTTGACGGTGGCTTTTTATGCCCTCCGCGTTGATATAGTCGAAGGAGATAACTTTAAATTCCAGAATGGCTTTTTTTATGTCTACTAACTTATTGTGATCGTTGGGTGAACTTCCCCAGGATGCAAAGTCGATATCCACCCAGTCAGTTGAAGCCGTTTTCTTAAAAAGGGCCCCGATCTTATCGAGTACACTTTCGATTTCGGGATAACGGGTAGACCGCAGGGTCTTAAGCGCCAGAAACAGGCTTTCGCTTTCCTGGCGGGTGAACAAGGTCTTGTTTAAAGTAAAGTCTTCCAGCAGTGAGATGCCGCCGCCGTTGCCTTTCTGTGTGTAAACCGGGACTCCTGCCGTGGAAAGGACGTCTATGTCCCGGTAGATGGTCCTTGAAGAAACCCCGAAACGTTCAGCCAGCTCCGCGGCGGTGATTGTCCCCCTGCTCAACAAAATAATCGTAATTTCAAGTAAGCGGTTGATTTTCATGGTCCGTTTCTTAACCTGTAAACGGATTTTTTCTCAATAAACAGGCTCAGACTCTACATCTTATAGTGAAATCCGTAAAAAATCCAGATCCGGCTTTGGCAGGCCTGAAAATTGCGGCTGATCAGGCGATCTGCCGGGAATACAGGATAGCATTGACACGTTTTCCGACAGTGGCAATGCAGCCCATCGAACGCAGACAGTAGGCCATTTTCTGAGCCAACCTTCTGGGTTTACCTGTTGCCTTTGCCAGATCGGAGACGGTAAATGGCTCAGGCAATCCCTCCGGGATTAAGGCGGCCATATCTTCAAGCGAATTGAAAACACGCTGTCCGGTTACCTTCAGCAACCTGCGCTCATGTGTAACCCATCCACCCCGCCGCCAGCCATGCGTGCCGCTGTGCCGCCGTACCTCTTCCTCCTCGATAAGCAGCAGCTCCAGCGAGAAATTGGTATTCATCAACAACCCGGGACAGCTCACAAGCTCATCGAAGATATCTTCAAAGACGCCGCGTTTGGGTGATTTGCGCCTTAAGGACTTGATGTCTCCACAATCCGCTTGCTTCAGAATCCACTTTATACAGGGTATGGGGTATACCAATCGCACCCGGTGGTCAACCAGCAGTTTTTCAAGTTTCTTTTTTATAGCGACGAAGTGACGTGTCTGTATTTCAACCAGTAAATCACCGCGCACAATGTCCACCACAAACCCGTCAACCTCCACTTCCAATCTGTCACCCGGCAGCGCGTACCAGCGTTTCAGGGCCTCATGAAGCGGTTTTTCATTCAGCAAACCGATCTTCTTCGAACTACGCCTTGTTTCTTCAGGCAAAGAGTAGATATTCATAGCGTAAAACCTTCCGGACATTCCGATAAATTATCCGCGTTCAATCAGCCTGTGATACAGCTCCGGTCTGCGGTCATTGAAAAAGTCTACCTCGAATTCACCCGGTGTAACCACGGTATGTTTCCGGCGGGCATCCGCCGGACTTATTTCTGCGTAAATTATCTCTTCCCTATTCTCACCGGCTTCCGCCAGGGTATCCCCGAAAACACCCAGGATCTTGCTGCGTCCGAGAAAGGTAGTCCCCCTCTCGTTGCCGACCCTGTTTACCGCTGCTAGATATACTTTATTCTCATAAGCGCGGGCCACCAGGATGTAATTGGGGACCTTGGCCCGTCCCACCGGCCAGTTGGTCGGCAGGACCAGTATATCCGCTCCTTCCAACGCCATCGAGCGGGATACCTCCGGGAAATTGCAGTCATAACAAATAAAAAGCCCGATATTTCCCAGGGCAGTATTATAGACCCGGTAAGGGCCCTGGCCGGGATTAAGGAAGCGATCGATACCCATACAGGGAAGATGGCTTTTGCGGTATTGGCCGATCAGGCCCCCCGGCCCTATCAGCACGCACGAGTTGAAGCATTTTTCACCGTCTTTTTCCAGCAGGCCGAAAACCGTATAAACACCCAGTTCCCGGCAGGCGTCAGCAACCCTACCCGTGGCTGGTCCGGGGATGGTCTCCATGAAAGGCAGTGCTTCATCACGGCTGGCAAAAACGAAGCCTGACAGCGCGCACTCCGGAAATATTACCAGGTCTGCTCCCTGACCTGCTGACGCGCGGAGCAGCCTGATTAACTTGTCCAGGTTTTCCCGGTTGTTCGTGATCTCAAGGTCCATCTGGACCCCGGCTATTTTTATCCTGTCAGACATATTTCCGCCTCTTTATGTCAAATTAATACTCTATAAAGCCCGGATCACTTGATTGAGACTCCATTATGAATAATGTACCATTCATTCATACTTTACAGGTCACTCATCTCCGCTTTGCTAAATAACTTAAATCCTCTGCCTTTAAGATTACAACTGCCGGTGTAAACGGGTTCTCCGTACTTCTCAATTAGTTTTAAAACGTATGTCTTTAATGCAGTCAAAACTGCCGGACCGCCGGCGCTCTCTTCAATGCCAAGAATTAATGTCCAGTTTTTCCCTGATGGCTTGAATTCTATTTGAATACCGTATTGTTTCAGGCTGTTGATCACCTCCTGAAACGGCTCAAATAGTGTATTATCCTTTTTCCTGACTAAACGGCTGCATTCCTTTTTATCTACACAAACCGCACTCTCCAGGACCAGGTTTTCATTTTCAGGTCTGCCGTAAAGACCAATAACCCAGATAAGCATGTGGAGATATGGCCTTTTCCGTTCGAGCAGGACTTGGTCGATATAGCTAACGGCTTTTGTAGAAAATATTTTTTCTAAAATCGAGTGAAGCTGTCTCATTTCTTCTTGTTTATCCGGGGTGAGATTGGTACTGGCTGGAAAAGTGACGACGTCCACATCAGCCGAAAACGGTTTTGGCGGCGTAATCTCATCCGGTCCAAGAGCGGCATGCAATTGTTTTAGATGTAGCTGGCCTTCATACAGTTCTATATATTTTAGATATTCGTCATCTGGAATGGCGATATTTGCTGCTTTCTCTCTTTGCCGTCTCAATTCTGCCCCCGGGACTCTCTTCAGGTATTCTTCACACGGAAAAAGAGAACAATGTGCGCATGTCTCCACTTCATTATAGGTTGCACAAGCACGTACAGGGCATGCCCGGTCGGGCAGTAAGTTACCGGTTTTCCACGGTGCCGGCGATTGGCATCCCTCACATCTTACTATATCGGCTTTGAAATGAAGACCAAAATATTTCTCCCACAGGGCGCTGCCCCGTTCCCTATCCGCCATCGTGCGGGAATTGTCTTTATAAGCAGGACAGCAGTTACAGAAAAATCCGCATTTACTGTAGAGGGCTTTCTTTTCCATACCCACCTCTAATAGAATTTGATGGCTGTACTTCATATATTGTATTGTTCAGCCCGGTATCGTTGCGAGGTTTTAGTGTCCGAAAAAACTTTTCAACATGCGGCAGATCCTCATGCTGATCCAGAGGCGATCGAGAGAATAACCTTTGCCACGGGGAAGACCTTTACCGCCGTATACACACTCCCAGAGACCGTCTTCTCCTCTGTTATCGAAGAACCATTGCAGACCTTTGTTGATGTCCGGGTCGTCTGCGCTGAATCCCAGCATTGACAGGGACTCCATGGCCGTTAAAAGATTCGGCCACCAGAATGCGAACCTCGTCCAGTAGCCGGCTGCCTGATATGAAGAATAAACATCCGGTTGGAAGAATCGTGACTTAAGGAGCTCGCCGGCTGACCGGGCTTCCTGTGATTGACGGTAAACAGGATGGGCTGCAAACGCCCGCAATACCATATCCGTCCAGTTATGGGAAAACGGTTGAGACCGGTCCGGATCGAGCGGTTCCGTGTAAGATGACGTCAATTTGTACATGGTCTTGCCGTCTAAATAGTGCGTCAGGATGGGAATAGTCCACCCGCCGTCATTCTGCCGCATTGCCAGCAGCCATTTCATTCCCTTTTCTATGCGGGGATCATCAACATATCCGGCCTGAATCAACAGTGACAGAATATAGCCGGTGTAATAGGTGGCATACTGGTTGCCGATAAACCCGCGGATATCGCCGCCATCCGTCTGGAAAGATAAAAGGAATCCGGCGGCTTTTTCAATAGCCGTTGAATCCCGTGTAAACCGGTATTTTTCAACAAGCTCACGGAAAGACTTGAAGGTACCTGTCAGCCTGGCATGGTTTTCCGGGTATTCCGGTGTTTTCTTTAGCGGACCTGCCCAGAAGCCATCAGGGGACTGCTTTCGAAAAATCTTGCGCGGTTCCGGCAGGGACCAGACCACATCGAGTGGGGCTACCGTTTCTCCAAGAAGGTCGCGGCGGGTGAAGTACATTATCGCCTCGTTTCCCGCGGCCAGAAGCGCCGTTGTTGAATCGCGCAGTTTCTCAGGCCATGCCTTCTCCATTATTCCCCCAATGGTATTTTTTATTCCGGCACAGCTTGTCCAGACCGCAGGATAAACAAAGCCCGTTATGACAGCATATCACTCCGCCGCATTCAGGGCAGCGCCTCTTCGCTGCTTCCTTTTCCAGGAACAATTCGATACCGTACGCTTTTATATATTCGAGGTTTTCTATCATACTCATATGATATTTTGTGCGATAGCGTTTATCGAGGTCTTTCAGCCGGCGGCAGGGATAATCATGGCACTCATAGCAGAAACGGATAGTGCCTTTTCCAAGAGGCCCGCAGTGTCTTTCCATGAAAGTGCAGTTCTTCCCGCGCGGCAGACAGCCGGGACAGTACTTCCTGGCAAATCCCTTCTTATTCAGGTCGTTTTTCATCGCCAGGAAACTGACACAGAGGCCGCAATTCATTCCGCAGCGTGCTATAAGCTTCTCTTCCATTTATTCATCCTGAAGTAATAATGTGATATTACAGGCATTTTATCAGCAAAACAGTGCACAATCAAAAAGCCGAGCACGGGACAGGTGCGGATATGGCAAAATTTGTACCTTTTTAACATATTGACAGGGCTGTTTTTCTGTGGTATGTTATATATATCTAACGTTATATATTTATAACATTTGGGCAAAGAATATTGGCAATCAGCCTGCCGGTCAGCCCGGCAGTTTTCCTTAATTGGTATTATATGCAAGTATTACTCTCGATGATCAAGGAGGGAAAAATGGAAAAATTAAGACTTGTATTTCCTGCTATACTGATTTTACTGGCAACAATTCTCTTTTGTGGGTGTGAAAATTATACCCAATCAAACGCAATTGACGGTCTTATAAATAAAAACGACCTTTCCATAAATATGAAAGTCGAGGATAATTCGGGCAATTTCGCAATGGAGAAAATCTATGAAGGCGACAGCGATAATTACTGTCTGAAAATCGATGTTACGGAAACCTTTTCGCTCAGAGGTGAAGCCGCGATAAAACCCGGTGATAAATACAAACTGTCTTTAACGTTGAAAAATATCGATGCTGACCCTGTCATATGTTACTCATTCTGGAAAAAGCCCAAAACATCTCTAAGGAATTACACCTTTAAGGGTGAAAACGGCAATCCCCCGTCCGCCGAAACCCAGGAGACCTACCGGGACTGGATGACATTTGAAGAGACTTTCCAGACGCGTGAAGGTGAAGACTCCTTTCTGATGACATTGCTCAGCGGAAAGGGTACTTTCTATATCGACGAGATCAGTATCGAGCATATTCAATAACGGGCCGGATCAGGGTTATACCATGGGGAACGATTTAGATAAAATTGAGAATACCTACGATACCCTGGCTGAAGAATGGACAAAAGCATTTGCCGGTGAACATGACAATAAACCCAAAGACCGGGAAATTCTGTACAGGTTCTTTCAGGAGATCGGCAATAGAAAGCCCGTCTGGGATTTCGGCTGCGGTCCGGGCAATACCGCCGCATATCTGAAAAATCTCGGCATTGAAATTTACGGGCTGGACATATCGGAAAAAATACTTGCACAGGCAAGGAATAATCATCCTGATATTTGTTTCCGAAAAGGCAATATACTGGAACTGGATTTCGAGAATGATTCAATATACGCTATAGTAGCTTTCTATGCTTTCATTCATTTCACGGAAAAACAAGCCGAGCAAGCATTTCGTGAAATTTTTCGTGTACTGCAGCCAGGGGGAAGATTACTTACCACATACCACGTTGGTGATAGAACCATACATTTAGACCATTTTCTTGGCAAGAATGTCGATATAGATTTCATGTTTTTTACCATGGAATTTATAACAGGTTGTTTAAAAAAGATCGGATTTACAAACATCGAGACAGTCGAAAGAGACCCGTATCCCGGAATAGAATATCAAAGCCGGAGGGCTTACGTACTGGCCGCAAAGCCGGATATCCACACTATTTGAAATATTTGTCCCGGCCGCTTTGATGCAGACGCAAACGTAAGAAATCATCCCAGGCATCGGGATAAGTGACAGGCTTCTCTTTCCGCTTTAGTTTGATGGCTTTTTCCGGGCAGGCCGCTGCACAGAGACCGCAGCCGATGCACCTGGACAAATCCACGGTGGCCCTTTGAGTCTTTTTATCTATGGTCAGGGCTTTGGCGGGACATATTTTTATACAATCGTGACAGGTCCCTTTGCAAATATCAATGTTTATTTCCGAACGGAAGTTGGATTTTAGGGAAAGCGGTTGATCACTGCCTAAAAATGACTTCAGTGCTGCGCAGCAACACGTACAACAACTGCAAATCACCAGTGGGCGTGCATTGGAGCTGGCTTGGTGTACCAGGCCAAGCTCCTTTGCTCTTATAATTCGTTTTTTTGCTTCTTCTTTTGAAATACGCCTTCCCGCACCTATTTCTACAATCGTTACGGCAAAGCCGCCCATGAACAGGCACTGGTCTTCTATCGGGGCGCTGCAACCCTTACCCTCAATTCTTGCCGTTTTGCGACAAATACATTCGGTCACAGCAAGTTCATCTTCATTAGCCTGCTCAATCAGGTGTGATACTATCTCCGACGGCAATACTTCAGAATTATAAGGCAGAGCAGACTCCCGGGGAACCACCCTGAAATATGGTATAAGTTCTGCCGGTGCGGATTTGTCGTCCGGGGGAATCATTTTTCCATAAAGTTCCAGTAATTCCTTGCTCAACCAGGGCATATGCAGTTCCGAGGCTCCCGGCCCCCAGGTCATAGCCGTGTAATAGCCATTTTCTCTGGTCCCGGTACGCAGCAGCCACGTCTTGTGCAGAAGACTATCCAGAACAGGTACAATTTCTTCCTTGCTGCGGCCAAGCCTTTCGGCAATATCATCAATATGTTCGGAATACGGCTTTAGCTGGCAAAGCAGCTTTCCTTCCTCATCTGTAAGTGAAAACGGAACTTCCAGCAACTTCCACTCATCATTATCAGGCGAAGTTGGAAAACCGAAGGGGAACTTCCTTAAATGTTCGATAACATCCTTTGCAACTTCAATACGCATTTTAAATCTATACTCCTCTTCTTGTTCCCTGTTTTTGCTTATACCTGAACTAACCAAGTATATTTCAATATAATATCATAAAATTACCCACTGCTGTCCAAATTATTTTCTTGAAAACATGACAAGAAGTCCAGAATACTTTCTGGCAGGGGCATGGGGAAGATCCCCATAACAA
>JAFGOB010000105.1 GCA_016926695.1 Dehalococcoidales bacterium
CACTTTCCTCGCCCCTCTTCCATAATTCGCCGCAGCGAATAGGATAGCGGGTACCCACTGGGTGCTGAGGAATCAGAAGGTGAGGGGGCAATAAAGGTCTATTTTCTGGGTAATCTATGTGCCACAAACGAATTATCGCACAACAATTGGACTGGCTCTGGTGAGACGGGATAGTCAGGCAGCTAACCCTTTTTCCCCAGCCGTTCCCGGCAGGCAGGAAAAATGTTTTCATAGCCGCAGGCATGGCAGCCTTCGTAACGGCAATCGCCGGTCTCCTGCCCCTTCAGAGCCTTCTCGTACTCCCTCTTCAGAAAGGCTGGGGAAACGCCCGTTGAAATATGAGACCAGGGCAGTACCTCGTCCAGTCCGTGCTCCCTGTTGGCATAGAAAGCGGGGTCAATGCCGCATTCATTGAAAGCGCACAGCCAGTTTTCGAACACAAACTGGTCGCTCCAGGCATCGAAGCTACAGCCCAGTTGCCAGGCGCGATATATTACCCGGCCGATGCGCCTGTCACCGCGTGAAACCACCGCCTCCAGCAGGCTGGCCCTGGGGTCCTGCCATGACAGCTTCAAGCCCCTCCTGGCCACCCCGCTTTTCACAATATCACGCTTGAAATTGATCTGTTCCTCTCTGTCCTGGGCGGCCCACTGGAAGGGAGTGTGAGGTTTAGGTACAAATGTAGACAGGCTGACGCCGATCCTGGCGCGGTTTCCCATGAACTCACGCCCGATGTTATGCACCTTGTCGATCAGGCTGACAATGCCGTGCACGTCTTCGCCGGTCTCGCCCGGCAGGCCTATCATGAAATACAGCTTGAGAGTAGTCCAGCCGCGTTCGAAGGCAATAGCGGCTGTCTCCATCAGCGTGTCCTGCGGAATGCATTTGTTGATGACATGCCTCAGTCTTTCGCTTCCGGCCTCGGGCGCGAAAGTCAGTCCTGTCTTGCGGCTCGATGACAGGGTCTCCATCAGCTTGATGGAAGAAGCCGCTATACGCAGGCTGGGCAGTGAAAAGGTGATATTGGGATAAAGCCTGGTAAGAGTTGCGACCAGCTTATCCAGGTCCGGGTAGTCCGATGTGCTCAATGAGACTAAAGACATCTCGTCATATCCACAGTTTTCCAGTATTTGTCCGGCTGACCGGATAATTTCATCCTGGGGTCTTTCACGCACGGGACGGTATATCGCGCTGGCCTGGCAAAAACGGCAGCCACGCGAACATCCGCGCTGTATCTCTATAGCCGCCCTGTCCTGGACCACCTCCACGAAAGGGACTATCGGCTTGAGGGGCGGCGGCGGCAGACGGTCGACCAAACGGCGGTTGATCACCGTCCCGGCTTCAGTTGCAACAGGAATAATGCCTTTGATAAGACCGTCATCCCGGTATTCCACCCGGTAAAAAGAGGGCACGTAAATACCTTCGATTTTGGCGGCTTCTCTCAGCAAGTCCGCCTTTTCGGCCCCGCTTTTCTTCCAGGCGCGGAAGACCTCGATGAAATCGGCCAGGAGTTCCTCCGCTTCTCCGATAACGAAAAGATCGAAAAAGTCGGCCACAGGCTCAGGATTAAGAGTGCCGCTGCCCCCGGCAATCACCAGGGGGTGAGACTCGTCACGCCCGGCTGCCAGCACGGGGATCCCGGCCAGGTCCAGCATATTAAGCACATTGGTATAGCAAAGCTCGTATCCCAGCGAAAAGCCTATGATATCGAATTCCTTTAAAGGCCGTTTGGACTCCAGGGCGTAGAGCGGGATTTCAGCGGCGCGCAGGGCTTTTTCCATATCCTTCCAGGGAGCGTAGACCCTCTCAGCCAGGACATCCGGCATAGCGTTAAGTATTTCGTACAGAATGGGGACGGCCATGTTGGACATGCCGATATCGTACAGGTCGGGATAGCTGATGGCGAATTTGATATCCGTACTGCTCCAGTCCTTGGTGATGCTATGCCATTCTCCGCCGGTATAGCGGGCGGGCTTGCCGACCTGAAACAATATATCATCCAGCCGGTTCATGCACTGCTCCACCGTGATGTTCCGTCATCCTGTCCAGGTCAAAGACCATACCGTCCCTGGCGGCAACAACACGGACGCCTGTCCTGGAGGACAGATCTTCTGCCACTTCCCACGGATGGGCTTTCCAGATACCCATACCGAAATGGGTCAATATCGCTATCCCGGGTTTTATCCCGTTGATAATCCGTTCGGCATCACAGGTCGCCATATGGGCGATGCCGTCCCTGGGATGGGTAAAAACAAGGCTGATTATAATCACATCGCTGTTCTTGTAGCTTTCAATCAGCCCGTCAAAATAGCGGCTGTCCACGATGTAAGAAAAACTACGCTGGCCGTACTGGAATTTGAGCCCGTAGGTCTCTACCGGATGAATATGCCTGACAGGGGTTGAGAAAACGACATCGTCTACGGAATAAGATTGGCCCTCTTTCAATATTTCCAGCCCATCAAGGTAATCTATCAGGTACGAATAAAGCACGGGCTCCCTGCCCAGGGCATCGGCAGGAAGGAATACCAGGCCATGCTGGGAAAATCCGCCCTGTGTCATGGCTTCCACCATGATATTCATATCCCCGGAATGGTCGAGGTGACGGTGGGTGAGAATGATAGCCTTGAGCCGCTCAGGCTTGAAGTTACGGCTAGCTGACTGGACGATACATCCAGGACCCGGGTCTACCAGAATTTGAGTGCCGTCCAGGTTCAGCCACATTCCGCCTGAAGCCTGGACCTGGTTAGCTACCATAAACCTGGCGCCGGCCGTTCCCAGAAATGTAATCGTATTCTCCATTACCAATTTCAACTATAAACTAAAGGTGACTATTTTACAATTCCGCACCTGACGATAATCATATAGAAATTTATAATGAAAGCCCAATATTATGCGAGCGAATATTTGACGGTAGTCATCATCTGATGATAACATAAGGTTTAGTTCTCCGGAGCTGTTTGACCTAAAGAGAAATCCACGGCAAACAGCCGGTATCCCGATGATTGTCGGGATCAACGGCAACGCTGGAAACGGCCTTGCTTCCCGGCTTGGAAAGGAGAAGAGATGGCCACATCAGAGCAACCAGCGCTTCCTTTTCCGGGGAGGCGTTTTTTTATTCCTTTCGGACATATTTTCCGTACAGGACGACCGCCTTTATTCACACGGGACCGCCGGGTTTTTATCCCGGGAATGGACTGCTGAGGGCCAAGAGCTGCGGATCGACCCCGTAATTCCATTACCGTTTCCTGTAGAAAGCATACAGGCGAAAAATACATCATACCGCTTCAATGAGACGGTTATGAAATTCTACAAGAGGAGTGGACAACCAATATGGACGATACAATTCAGCAAAAAATAATTGACTACCTGAAACCCGTATCCGGAGGGCTGTACTCCGCAGACGTTAGAATAGGACTCGGCTACACCAGTGTACGGCTGAATAACGGCAATCTCGGCCTGGCATGGACAGCCCGGAGCGTTTCCGAAAGCTGTACCCATCAGAAAAGGGCCGGAACCCTGGCCGGGAGTACCGCTCAGGAGCTCCTGGAGATGCTTATAGCCGACGGTAACCCTCTGGCAAGATCTATAGGGCTGGCGACAGCCAACGCCCTGGCGGCAGGACTTCCGCATCCTGAGTCCACCAGTGAAGACACCCTGGATATTGTGAATATCCAGTCATCGGACCGTGTCGTAATGGTCGGATTCTTCGGCCCGCTGATTCCGGAATTGAAGAAGACAGGCTGCAAACTCGATATTCTCGAGCTGAAAACCGACAAACCGGGGACCATGTCGCCAGAGGAAGGGAAAGAATCGCTGGCCTCTTCCAGCGTAGCCGTTATCACGGCAACTTCCGTTATCACGGGTACGATAGATGAGCTGCTGGCAGGTCTCGGAAAGCCGCGGGCGGTTATCATCCTGGGTCCTTCATCCATCATGTGTCCCCCGGTTTTTTCCGGCACACCGGTTACTCATATCGGCGGCGCCTGGGTACTGGACGCACAGGCTGTTGAACGGATCGTTTCCGAAGGCGGAGGGACCATGATCCTTAAGAAATATCTGGATTTTGAAACGGTCTGTCTCTAGCACCAGCGAGAATTCAGGCCTTTGAACTCAGGGATGCACTTCGGGATGCGGACTCAGGTCTGGCTATCCTGAGATTAATACAGCGGGGGAGAAATTAATGACGAAAATTGCTTCTTATACATTCGAAGAATATTTGCAGAAAGTCCGGGCCTTTCACGGCAATACCGCTCCCGGTGTCGTTCTGGGCGGGATCATGGTGGATACAGTCCGTCAAAAGTTACCTGAAAATATACTGTTCGATGCGATTTCCGAGACTGATAAATGCCTGCCGGACGCCATTCAGATACTCACACCCTGCACCATCGGAAACGGATGGATGAGGATCATGAATTCGGGGCGTTTTGCACTTTGCCTGTATGACAAGCTGTCCGGCGACGGATTCAGAGTGTACATCGACACGGAAAAGATCAAGAAATTTCCGGATATCAACGACTGGTTTTTCGTGCTGAAACCCAAAGCGGAACAGGATAAAGGACTTATCCTGGCCGGGCTGGAACAGCATGGCAGGGAGATATTAAGCATCAATCATGTAAAGGTAAACCTGGAGTCGCTCTCCTCGAAATACGAAGGTGAATACGCTGTCTGCCGGTTATGTAAAGAATCGTTTCCCGCTAACGATCTGGGCGTATGCCTGGTCTGCCAGGGAAAACAATCCTATTGTGAACTAAAAAAGGGCACTTAGAACAGAACTATATAAAATGTCACGATTTTTTGCGCATGGCGAAGCCTGGTTGAGCCGCAAGCGAGCACCTTTTCTACTTTACTACCTTGCGCAGCTTGTCCGACAACATGTCGGCTGGCGACGTCCAGGCTGAGACAATACTCATTATAATGCGATGAATAGTCTCGTCACACATAATTATTCATTGCTGGTTATCCCCTTTGACGTCCGCTTCACAGACGGTTACAATATCAGATAGTTTAATCCACCAAGGAGTTCAAGGTGAGACGAATCTGGGCGCCCTGGCGTATAGAATATATCCGTACACCCGGCCCTTCAGGCTGCATCTTCTGCGATAAGCCGTCCGAAAACAAAGACACGGAGAACAGGCTACTTTACCGGGGGAAATACAACTTCGTCATCATGAATGCCTATCCCTATAATCCCGGACATATGATGGTGGTCCCCTACCGTCATCTCGGCAAGCCGGAAGACCTGACTGCCGAGGAACGCAACGAGCACTACGAAACGGTGGTCCGTTCCGTGGCTGTCCTGCGGGCTGTAACAGGAACTGACAATTTCAATACCGGCATGAACCTGGGTCACGTGGCAGGGGCAGGCGTCGCCGACCACATCCATACCCACATCGTGCCTCGCTGGAACGGGGACAACAACTTCATGCCTGTCATCGGTGAAACTCGGGTTATATCCGAGTCAATGGAAGATATCTATCTGAGGTTAAAAGAGAAATTTTAAAATACAGGCCGGGAGGGAAATATAATGAGTATCTCAAAGGCTGAGTTCGACCGCCGCTATGGGGCGATTCGTGACTGGATGAAGTCCAACAGCGTAGACTGTATCGTGGTATCGGGAAAACCGGATAACTTTAACCGGGGGAATATTCGCTACCTGACCGGACTCGGGAACGGCGGCTACTGTCTTTTCCCTCCGGAAGGTCGCCCTGTTTTACTGGTCGGACGCAAGGCAGAGTTCTTAAGCCGTCCGGATTTACCTGTTGAGTTAAGCGAGCATCCCAATCCTCAAATCGGGATTATCAAGGGACTCAATCGTTATGATCAGGGTCACAGGATCGGGACGATAGGAATGGAGACCTCAGATCCCGTCTTGCTAGACCTGAAAGCCTCCCTGGGTAACAGGCTGATCGATGCCACACCGATTTTCTCGCAGCTCCGCCTGATCAAGAGTCCCGAAGAAATCGAGAAGATGAGGACAGCCGCCTGGATAGCCGACAAGGTCTTCTACATGGTCCAGGACCTCATCCGCCCCGGACTGAGCGATTTTGTCATATACGGGGAAGTCAAGAGACTGATCTACAGCCTGGGCTGCGAGTACTCCATGGAGCTGATCGACGCCAACGGCGCACGTATGAATATGAAGTTTACTCCCGTGGGTGACACGCTCTCTGCCGACGGAACGCTTTTCATGGAGATCACTCCCGCCTATGACGGTTACTATGCCCAGCTCCCGGTCATTTTCCCGGTCGTATATCCCGCTCCTAACCTGAGGAAAATAGCCGCCGTATGGAAACAGGCCCTCCAGGCAGGTATAGACATGCTCAAACCCGGGACCAGGGTATCAGACCTTTGTAACGTCATGTGGAACAAAGTGAAGGAAGGGGGATACCTGTCACCCTTCAGACCGGGCCATGCGCTTGGACTGGATGCCATTGATTTCTGGTCCATCACCGACTCCAATGAAACAGTACTTCAGCCGGGCATGACCCTGGCGGTTCACCCCTGCGTGCTCCAGGAGATGGGCGGCGACGGCATCGGCATGGGATACACCTTTTTAATCACTGAAACGGGTGCGGAGAGGTTCAGCCGGGTAGACCTGTTCAAATTGTTCGAGAGATAAAACCGGAGTAGTACCTGAAGAGACTGCTGAAAAAGTACCATATTTGGTCCACTCTGAGGAGGGCTATGCCCGACGTGAGAGTCTCTTGAATGGTTTCCAACAGGCTTTTTCCGTCATCTCCGAAAGCGGTAGGTGGGGAGTATAAGAGCAGCCTTCTGCTATGGCGCAGGTCGGGCAACAATCCGAACGCGTAGCTGGCACGGCTTTTATTATTTGAGTTTGCCGGAATCCTGGCTTTTTAAATCCCCCTTGAATACCCCTTTTTCTAAGGGGGAGACGAGTCAGTATGGCGATGAAGGCCGTTGCCAGTTCAAGTAGGACCGGCGAACACCCGTCCGGCCCGGAAGGCCTTTTCAAGTTCCTCGGGGTGCTTTAAAATATCGCCCCTGGCATCTATGCCAGGTATCAGCAGGTCCCCCGCATAGGTCACATCAATCATCCTGAAAACGTTTTTAACCGTCACCAGCTCGGCATCGAAGAGGTTGGGAATAGTCCTGCGCCCCCCTACCGAGATAAAATATCCCTTTCTCGGACGGGTATCGCCCAGCGGGGGGACTTTCAATACGTATTTTCGCGCCCAGAGGGCCTGGCAGCGGTCAATCAGGGCCTTAAGCTGGGCTGTGACGCTCATGAACTGTAAAGGAGAGGCCATCACGATGCAGTCGGATGACTCCATCTCTTTATAGACCATTTGCATATCATCCTTGACCCGGCAGATACCCTTCTCATAGCAGGCATCGCAGTGTACACAGCCCGCGATCCTGAGATCGCAGACTGAGAGGAACTTTATCTCATTGTCCTCCGCCTCCGCTCCCTCAAGGAAGCGTTTGAGCAGTGTATCGGTATTGCCTCCCTTTCTCGGGCTGCCCCCGATTCCCAGTACTTTCACAGCAGATCTCTTTCAACCTCCAGCAGTATCTCTTTTTCTCTGGCAAGCATGGCCGGCGCTTTCTCCTCATCTTCGTGGTCATATCCGAGTATATGCAGGGCGCCGTGTATGATCAGTACAGCCATTTCCCGCTTGATGGAATGCCCCTTTTCCGCCGCCTGCATAACCGCCTGTGGATACGAAATAATTACCTCGCCCAGGTGAGCGATACCGTCAGGAGGATCAATAAAGGCTTCCGGCTCTTCATCGTCCTTCTGCTCCGACATCGAAAATGACAGTACATCCGTCGGCCTGTCCTGTCCGCGGTAGTCCCGGTTGAGCTCCTGTATTCTTTCCTGTCCGCAGACGACCAGGCTGATTTCGACCATGCCTGGGACATGCTCGCAGGCCAGGGTTTTTTCGACCGCCTTTTGCAGCCATTCGATTTCCGAATCAATCTCCAGTCCGTCTTCAACCAGGACGTTTATTTCCATCTCTCACCTTATATTCTATGTTATTCCGGCCGTTCCGAGAGCTTCTCCGGTGGCCCGGTCCAGAATATCCCATAGCCTGTCCAGCCATTCCAGGTGCTCCGGTTTCATCAGGCACGAACGCAGGCAGGTCACATATTCGTTTTCAAAATGGACGTCTTTCCATTTATCCCTGAGCAGGCGGACCGGGTACTTAAAGGTGGCCAGATGCAGGTTGCGCCTGGCCGCGGCCTCGAAGATCTCCTGGGAAAGCCGGGAGACCTCGCTTTCGCTGCCGGCCTTCGGGGCCCAGACAACTATATCCAGCTCTGGATCCATCATCGTCCGGAAACGCCCGTCTGCTTTGATTCTGCGGTAAAACTCCAGCGCGGCATCACGGGACCTGGCCAGTCCGGCTGCGAACTCACCGCCGCGTACCATGGGTAAAAGTTTCTGGGTGGCCCATAAAGCCGCAGCCGCAGCCCCCGGACGCGAACATTCCAGGCTTATCTCACCCAGGTGCAGCTCGTTTGAGCTGAAATAGGTATAGGGCGAATCGTGTTTATATAATACCCCGATTGAAGGGTCTTTGAACAGCACGCATCCGCATCCGTACGGCTGAAGCCCGTGCTTATGAGGATCGACCACTATGGAATCGGCCTCCTTCAGCAAATCGAAGGCCTTTCGGCCGGCGGGACCAAGATTGTCCGCCAGTGTAAAATAACCGCCGTAGGCCGAGTCAACATGCAGGCGAAAGGGATATTTCTCTCTCAACCGCAGGATATCGGGCAGAGGATCGATGGAACCGGTGCCGGTGGTCCCCAGAGTGGCCACAACCATTCCCACCCGTCCCGTTTTTAGAACGCTCTCCAGCACATCAGGGTCCATCTGTCCCAGGCTATTGCAGGGAACAGCCTGGAAAGGCAGTTTCAGCACTTCCGAAATCCGGCTGTGGGTATAATGGGCCATCTCGGAGGCCGCCACCACTTTATTAGGATTGAGTTTTCCCCCTGCCCACAGCGCTTCCAGGTTGGCCATGGTCCCTCCGCTGCATATATGCCCCAGCGAGACTTTCCAACCGAACATAGCGGCTATCGCCGCCACTGCTTCTTTTTCCATCTGGGAACTGGCGCGGCCACCGTCTATGGCATGATTGTTAGGATTAATCCAGAGACTAAGCATGTATGCCAGCCGGGCGGCGGGATGGGGAGGCTTCAGCATCTGCCCGGCATAAAAGGGATGAAAATAGGGATAGTTGTCCCGCATTTTATCCGCCGTCTCCAGGAGGACCGTTCTGATCCCGGCGTAATCATAGCCTCCGTCGATTTCAGGCAAAGCGGAAAACCCGCCTTCCATTCTTTTCAGCGCTTCCTCTAATATTCCCAGCTCTTTTGTATCAAATCTCATAACCTCTCCTTATTACTCCTGAAGAAAGTCCCTCCACCGTTTGCTGTCTGTCAACACAAATATAACCGATGTCATCCGATTTTTCACGTCTCCCTGAAACCATTTGCCCTTCTCCCCCTGAAAGCCAGGTTCAGATCAAGCCGGTAGCTCAGCCGCATGAGGTAAGGCGTCAGGAAGGTAGTAATAACGGCGGCCACGCCCACAACAGAGAAGATAAAACTGCTGACCACCCCCAGGTCCTGCCCGGCTTTCATAACGATAAAGGCAAACTCCCCGATCTGCCCCATTCCCAGTCCGACTTTGAGGGAGGTATTGTTATCATACCTGAACAGTTTTGTGCCCAGCCCGCAGCCGATTATCTTGCCTATCACCATCAGCACAGTAATCATCAGCGCGGGCAGCAGAAAGACGCGGAAATGTGTAACATCGATCAGCGCCCCCACGGAAATAAAGAAGATGGCAGCAAACATATCCTTGATAGGAGAAATCAGGTTATTGACGCGCCCGGCAGAGCTGGCGCCAGCCATGATTATACCCATCAGGAAGGCCCCTATAGCCACGGAAAAGTCCAGGGCATAGGCGATCATGGACATCCCGAATACCATACCCAGGACAATCAACAGCACCACTTCACCGGTGCATTCTTTAAACAACCTGTCTATTAGTTTCGGCACCAGGTACAGGCCGACAGCCAGGGAACCGGCAATGAACGCCAGCATCTTGAATAAACTCCACGAGATGACCCCAATACTGGTAGAACCGTAGCCCGCCCACGTCGTGACAACAGCCAGGAGAGCCACCACGATCAGGTCCTCAACCACCAGTATTCCCAGCATGATCAGCGTGGTTTTTTCATGCAGCTTCCCCATGTTCCCCAGGACCCTGGCGATAATAGCTGTGCTGCTGCTGGCCAGGGCCGTCCCCAGGAAAAGAGCATCCATCAGGGACCAGTGGAGCAGCCAGGCGACACCATAGCTAAGAAGCAGCATGATGAAAATTTCTATACCCGCTACCCCGATAGAGACTTTTCCCACCGTACGCAGCCTGGAGAGGGGAAACTTCAGACCGATGCCGAAGATCAGCAGGACTACCCCCAGGTCGGCCGTGGCGCTTAAAACCTCCTTTTGCGAGACAAGCTCGAAAGGAGGGGTATAAGGGCCGATGATCACTCCGGCGATAAGGTAGCCGATGATCATGGGCTGTTTCAGTCGATAAAAAATGAAAACAACTACCGCAGCGGTAGTCATCATTATAGCAAGGTCCGCCAGTACTGAAGATGGGAAAGTCAACGGCTGCTCCCGGGCTGATCGTTAATTACATTCTATCAGTAACACAGCCTGAGTTGCCATAGATTGGCCAAGCCAACCCCTCCTGATTTGGAACATTTAGTGTCCCGTAATAAGCCTCCCTCCCTTCCACTTTCCTCGCCTGTTTGGATGCAGGAATAAGACTCCTTCTCTTCCACTTTCCTCATTCTCCCTTGGAGAATCCCCCTTCGCGGGAAAGGTGCTGAAAAACACGTTCAAAAAAACATATTTTCAGTCTCATTGTCCAACAAAAAGAAAGATTGTGAAATTTCATGAATTGGGGAACTGATATGTGGGTAATCCAGTACAGGAAAGAAAACGATTTGAAAAAGGATGTTTGCTTTAAAGGCTGTTACAGATTAAGGTATCGGACCATCAAAAAGGAAAATTTGTCTATTATAAAACGTGATGTAGCGATCCGATGGACTATTCAACTATTTTCGTTGCACAATCACTTAAAACGTGACATGATAGGCCTTATAGGACAGTTACCGAACTTTTCTCTGAGAAGAAAGGGCTAATTCCGGCGATACAGAAGTTACTTGTCCCATTTACTGCTCGCTTAAGAATAATTTTGACAGCAATCTAAAAACATCATTAACATTAGGACAGTAATTAGGCGTCGGGTGAGGTGATGAATATGCAGGTTATTGTTCTGCCAAAAACTTCTTTGGGTAGATGGTCGGTCGGCTTGGCTGCTGCCTGCCTTGTGCTCTTAGTATTGCTCGTGGTCTTAGTCGGGGGGCTCGGCCTCGGTGTTGTGAAACCAGGCAGTCTAGGTGCTTTTATACTGGGCTTTGCCTTTGGTATCTCAGACATAGCTGCTCTTGTAACAGGGCTCGTCAGTATTATAAAGACCAAGGAGCGGTCTATTCTTGC
>JAFGOB010000106.1 GCA_016926695.1 Dehalococcoidales bacterium
CAGACCTCCGCGGGTAAGCTCATGCCCTTTCATCCCATCTACCTGCTGCATTTACACCATAAACCTCGAATAGCTTTGGATTTCGTTTTGTTATGCAAACTCATCCGGTTTACATATGCCTTATATGCAGTTCCTGTTCGTCAGGCCGGGATTTTGCCTCCAGCTTCTTTCAGATTCCACCTCACGATGGACACCCTTGCTTTCGGCTAATGGTTGGCGCTATCAACCTCCATAACAGTCTTTCACCGTCTAGGTCATGCGCATGCCGCGCACACATAAAAAACCCCCTCCCGGATGGGAGGGGGTCTGTGACATGAACTTGATTCGAGTCAGATAAGGCTAATGAGGGTCCATCCACTCATTTTCCGTATACCGGCAGATGACCGATTCAAATTGATAGGTTGTATGGACATAGGGTTGAATAACGTACAGGCTGGGCGGCTCCCAGAGCGGTACAACCAGGCAATCGTCAAAAAACCACTTGGCTATTTTATCAGCGGCCTTGCTCTGTTCCTCAATCGTCATGAATTGCCGCGACTCATAGAAATATTCGGTCAATGCCGGAGGCTCGGCATAGCTGTTGATAATGGTCTTGGGCTCCGGGCCGAAGGTGCGGTGCAGGCAGATGAACGTGTTGGGAGAAGACGCCTGTAGGAAAAGCAGGAGGTCCTTCCATCCGCCGGACCCACCCAGTTTCCAGTACATGGGGTAGAACCGTCCGGCATCGGCAATATCGATATTCACCTGGAATCCGCCCTGATCGAGGTACTGCTTTATAGCCGTGGCATAATCAGACCAGGTATTTAGTGCCGTAAGGTTAATCTTCAGACCATTGGGATATCCGGCATCAGACAGCAGTTGCCTGGATTTTTGCGGATTGTATTCACGTCCTTTGAAGTTGGGATCATATCCCCACATATCCGGGCCGATTGAATATTCCAGGGGAGCGAAATAGCCCTGTCCGAGGGCCTTGGCCATGGCAGGCCGGTCAAGTGCGTATTCCACCGCCTCACGTACCCTTAAGTCTGTGAAGGGAGAATCGGGGTCTTTATTGTTGATATAGATGGTATGAGGTGTTCCGGAGCTTCCCTGAAGCACAAATCCTTTTTTCGCCAGGTCAGCCCACTGTGTAATCGATCCGCCTTCCCAGAAATCAGCCTGTCCGGCTTCCATCATGGCCGCTGCCGTTACTGAATCCGGTATAAACTTGATCTCAATGCCATCCAGGTAAGGCTTACCGGGCTGCCAGTAGTTGGGATTTCTGACCCAGGTCATGTGGTCATCTTTCTTATACTCTTTCAGCATGAACGGGCCTGTGCCGACGACATTGTTTCGGGCCCAGGCATTACGCGCTTCATCAGTTTCACCTGATTTTTCCCAGGCGACCCTGGAAAAAATGGGGATCCAGCCAAGCTCATACTGCATCTGGGAGTCATAATCGGTAATATCAATCCTCATGGTCAGGTCATCTATAACGTTAATGCCTTTCACCCTGGCTTTAAATTGCATTTTGCCCGACTCGTAAGCCCTCTGGTAGTTCCAGGCTACTGCCTCGGCATTACAGGGCGTACCATCGGAGAACTTGATGCCCGGGCGTATCTTATAGGTGACACTGGTACCGTCAGGCGCCACGGTTTCCGATTCAGCCAGTCTGGGATGAGGCAGATGGTCCGGACCGAACTGCATCAGTTGTTCCTCAGCATACTGGACGCCGTTCTCTTCACCCGGGCCCATTTCCGGGTAATAGCTGAGAACACTGGGGCCGGAGGCCTTGATTTCTCTTAATATTCCCCCACTGATAGGTCCTGTTGATGCTGGAGTAGAGGTTGAGGGTTGAGGAGCAGTTGTTTTAGGTGCGGCCTGGGTGGCAGAGGTAACCGGGACTGATTTGGTGGTTGTGGGTGGAGGCGCCGCTCCGGTCGTAAGTGGAAGAGCGGCCTTGGTGGTTACCGCAGGCTGTGCCGCTGAGGTGCCCGGCGCACTGGTTGTGGTATCCCCGCTGCATCCGCCGAAAATAAAAGCGAATACCAGCAGGATCACCAGGGGAATAACAAAGACCTTTTTCATGTTTTCCTCCTTTAACTAAATATTCAATTTGTCCCTGTAAGGTCCTGATGCAAATATCGAACCGCCGGTAATTCTTGTATGTATTTCTTTCATGAACGACTTATGCGATTTAGTATATTATACCACGGAAGTCAATAGCTCTGTGAAGCACTATTTCTTAAAGCGAAACTATAGTATCGAAGGCAAAAAGGGGATTACTTTTTTTAAGAAGGCACATGGACCAAAGTCCATGAGAGGCGGAGGAAATACTGTCACTAACTAACGGTCAGGGTTCCTGATGTCTCCCGGCTTACTGCGCCTCTGTCTGAGATCTCTTAGTCTGGCGGCAATCTGCCTTTCATAACCCTGATTTCCGGGGGCATAAAACTGTTTGCCTTTCAGAGAACCGGGGAGGTGCTCCTGTTCAACATAATGATCCTGGAAATTGTGGGCGTATTTGTAGCCCTTGCCGTACCCCAGGTCCTTCATCAGACCGGTAACCGCATTGCGCAAATGCAGGGGTACCGGTTCGTGGGTACCGTGCTTGATCTCATGCTGTACGCTGGAATACCCGGTGTAGAGCGAGTTGCTCTTGGGAGCGGTAGCCATATAGACGGCAGCCTCAGCCAGTGCCAGGTTACCTTCCGGCAGGCCGATGAAATGTACCGCTTGCTGGGCGGCCATAGCCACCAGCAGCGCCTGGGGATCCGCCAGGCCGATATCCTCGGTGGCAAAGCGAATAATCCTCCGGGCGATATAGAGAGGGTCTTCACCCGATTCGATCATCCTGCCCAGCCAGTAAAGGGTAGCATCCGGGTCCGAATCGCGCATGCACTTATGCAGAGCGGAGATGATATCGTAATGCTGTTCTCCTTCCCTGTCATAACGCAGAGAGCGGTGCTGGAAGGCATCCTCTACCGTTTCCAGGGTTATCTTTCTCATGCCCTCTTCGTCCGGCGGGGTAACCAGAGCCGCCATTTCCAGTGCATTCAGGGCCATGCGGGCGTCATTGCCGGACATTACGGCCAGATGTTCCATGGCATCTGCCGCCATTTCGATTTTCATCTCTCCCAGGCCTCTTTCCTTGTCCTTCAGCGCATGTTCCACGATTTGCCGTATTTCCCTGTTGCTGAGAGGATTCAGCACGAAGACGCGGCTGCGGGAAAGCAGGGGGGTATTGACCTCAAAGGAAGGATTTTCCGTGGTTGCGCCGATCAGCGTTACGGTGCCGTCCTCGACATAGGGCAGTATGGCGTCCTGCTGCCCTTTATTAAAGCGGTGGATTTCATCTATGAATAAAATGGTCTTCCGCTGGTAAAGCCTGCGGCGCTCCCTGGCCTCTTCTATGATCTTACGCAGATCGCTGACTCCGGCGCTGACGGCGCTGACCGGGCTGAAATGGGAATTGGTGGTGTTGGCCACTATAAACGCCAGCGTGGTCTTACCACTGCCCGGAGGCCCCCAGAGGATAACGGAAGGAAGCTGCCCGCTCTCTATAGCCCTGCGCAGCACCTTTCCCCGGCCGATAATATGCTCCTGACCGACAAATTCCTCCAGGCTGCGGGGCCTCATGCGGGCTGCCAGCGGGGCTTCTTTCTTGATCTGTTCCTGGGCTTTATGCTCGAAAAGGTCCATTCCGTCCACTATTTCTCATAACTCATAACTTGTTATTTATATCTTTTCACTTCGAAGCGGTAGAGATTCACCGGCTCACGGGGTCCGATGCCCCCCTTTTGGCGGCAGATATTGACCTGGTCTTCTATGGTATCCACTCCCTCGAGGTCCGGCAGAAGCAGTCCGCGGCGGAAGCCCGCTTCCACGATAACGCCGTACTTTTTAGGATCCAGTTGGTCGGGACCGGAGACAGGCTCCGGACGGGTCAGTACATCCACGGTATAGTCCAGGTCTTTCAGCTCATCCGCTTCAACCGGCTCAAAACGGGGATCGCTGGTGGCCGTACTGATGGCATTGGCTACGATTTCTTCAGCCACATTACTCCTTGTGGGTTCAAATGTGCCGATGCATCCCCTGAGATCACCGCCTTTCTTGATGCAGACGAATGTACCTGCCTTCTCCTTCATCTCGGTGGACAGCTCCTGCGGCTGGAAGACTTTCCTGTCACGGACATAGGACTCCGTGGCCTGTTTGGCCAGTTTGACCAGAGGCGAATATTTTTTAAGGATAACCCCGGCGTAGCCTACCACGGCATTATAGTCCCCGGATACATCACCGCTGGTCTGGTATTTCACCAGCTCCGCCCTGGCGGCGCCCGGCCCGCCCAGTGCGCTTATCATGACCATGGCCGGGGCATAACCGCACATGGTGATATCCTGTTCCGCTACACGCTTGTGAAGCTCATCGGCATCCAGTGCCAGCACAGCCTCAATGGCCTGGAAGTCTTTTCGGCGGGACACTTTTTGCTGCTCATAATGGTTCATATCGCTGCTGGTCATGATCACCGCATCCCTGTTAAGGTCTTTGATTGCTTCAGCTATATCCCGTCCTACAGCCCGGCAGATCTCACGGTCTCCGGACCCCAGGATGACAGGCACAAACCTGACATCCGGTCTGAAAAACTGTAAAAAGGGCAGTTGGACTTCAATCGAGTGTTCGAACTCGTGCGCCAGCAGGTCCTCCTCCAGGTACTTCGATATCTCCAGGATTCTTTCCGCCAGCTCTTCATCGATGCGTACCTCGCCCAGGGGCGTCTTCCAGCTTCCATGGGCCATAATGCTGAAGGGCTTTCCCCTGCCGGTATGGTTTGGCCCGATGATGACGAAGGTATCCCTCATCTTTATCCTTGAAAGCACCGCCCCCGCGACGCCACCCGAATAAATATACCCCGCATGCGGCACCAGTACGCCGTCCGCATCCTCTTTTTCAGCTTCTTTATCGACAAAAGATACGATCATCGATCTGAGGCGGGCAGGAGAAGCGGGATAATACTGCCCGGCAGCCACAGGTTCCCTTATCATAATTCCCCCCCTTTAGTTAGCCTTTCCCCGGCCTGCCTTTCTCGCGGCCGGTGACAGCGATGATTGATACAATTTTATCTTGTAGCCCGGCTGGCAGATATGCCTAATTAACTGACATGGAAGTTCAGCTCCGCGCCGCAATATTTACACGCCGAACCGTTCAAACCCAGCACACGGGTACTGTATCCCTGTCTTTGTACCACCAGTCTGCCGCATTTATAACAGCGGGTGTTCTCGCTGTCATGTCCCGGCACATTGCCGGCATAGACGAATTTCAGACCGGCCTGCCTGCCGATATCCAGGGCATGTTCCAGGGTGGGCAGAGGCGTGGCCGGATATTCAAGAGCCTGGTACTGGGGATAGAAACGCGTGACATGCCAGGGGATCAGCTCTCCGAGGCTGTCCCTTATCCAGCCGGCGATCCCCTTCAACTGCGCATCGTCATCATTCAGGCCCGGAATAATGTTGGTGACTACTTCCAGATGCATGTTCCATTTATGTTTGGCCCGTTCAGCGGTCTCCAGTATTCCTCTCCAGTGCGTGATTTTGGTCAGCCTGCGGTAATAGTTGTCGCTGAAACCCTTGACATCAACACGCCAGGCATCCAGGTAAGGTCCGATCATATCCAGGGCCTGAGTGGTTAAATAACCGTTGGTGACATAGACGGTATAAAGCTGTTTTTGTTTGGCCAGCCTGGCTGAGTCCAGGGTGTACTCAAACCATACCCCGGGTTCGTTATAGGTCCAGGCAATACCCTTTGCCCCTCCGGCCAGAGCCGTATCGACCGCCAGGGCCGGTGATATCTCCCGCGACTCACGTTCAGGAACGCTGCCGGTACAGGCTATCTGCCAGTTCTGGCAGCCGGTACAATGGAAATTGCAGCCCCATCCGCCCAGTGAAAAGACCATACTGCCGGGGAAAAAATGGTTGAGAGGTTTCTTTTCGATGGGATCAACGGCCACGGAGGAAGCCAGGGCATAATTCAGATTATACAGTTTCCCTTCCCTGTTCCGGTACATGCGGCAGACGCCGGTCTTTCCCGGCGCGATTTTACACTCCCAGCGGCAGATATGACATCTTACCAGAGAGCCCGGTAAAGTCTCAGAGCAAAGGGCTTCATGCATGGTCTTTACCTCAAAGCAACTCTACTTCCCATATTATAACATTACACTGACGACGATGATAAGCCTATGCGACAACATATTGGCCCCGGATATTACTCACGGCTGTTCGCTTCTCCGGCGCACCACCGCGGAAAACCAGCGCGAAGCATTACCCCTTGACCGTCTCATAACCTCACGCTAGACTAAAAGCATGATTACTATTGCTTTAACCGGAGGCATAGGCAGCGGTAAAAGCACCGCGGCAGCTATTCTGAAAGAACTGGGGGCAACCGTTATTGACTCAGACAGCGAAGCCCACCGGGTGCTGAATTCCACCGCCCTGCCGCAGGTTACAGAGGTCTTTGGAAGCGGGATACTCACGCCGCAGGGAACAGTGGACCGGAAAAAGCTGGCGCAAATTGTCTTCGGTGACCCGGATGCACGTGTGAAGTTGAACAAAATTATTCATACCCTGCTTGATATAGAAATCGTCGACCGTCTCAAAAAGCTTAAGGAGCAGGGAACGGGCGTGACGGTCATCGAGCTGGCTCTGGCCTCACAGGCACCCTGGATCAGCCAGGCCGACTATATCTGGATCGTACAGGCAGACAAAGATACGATACTGGAAAGGCTGAAGGGGAGGGGAATGAGCCGTGAGGAGGCGCTGGCCAGAATAGAAACTCAAAAAAAGGAACAGGAAGGCCTACCGGGACTCAAAATAATAATAAAAAACAACGGCAGCATCGCTGACTTGAAAGCCGGGATAGAAAAATTCTGGCGTGATATCCATAATGAAGACAGGAGAAGCACTATCCCTGAACCACCACCAAACGAAGCCGATGGAGCCTGAGTTTTTCCAAAGCAGTGTCAATTCTCAGTCTGATGCGGTACAATTTGATGGTGGATCAAGGTTGTTTATAAAGATTGACATGAGTTATCTTATGGCCTATTATTTACCTTGCCGAAGTTTAAAATAGGAGAAGCAGATGTTTGAAAGGATTCTTTTGCCCCTGGATGGCTCCGAACTGGCTGAATCAGCTCTTCCTTATGTTTGTGATCTTGCCGGACAGTTGAACGCCGAAGTATTTCTGCTGCATGTTTGCCCTCAGGAACACCAGTCCTATCTTCATATGCATCAAATCTACATGAATACCATTGCGGAAACGTTGACTAAAAGGATAGCCCAGATGACCGAAGGGCACAGTCTGGCCAAAGTACAGGCAGAGGTAATTACCGGAGACGCCACCAAGATTATATTTGACTACGTGAAACTGAAATCTATCGGTATGGTGATTATCACCACCTACGGTACATCGGGAATACGGCCCTGGGCCATGGGCAACGTGGCTGATAAAATTATCCGTGGAGCTGGAGTGCCGACCCTGCTGGTGCGGAACAAGGAACACAGTGCGGTAAAGGAACAAAAAGTCGATATCCAGAAGATATTGCTCCCGCTGGACAACTCGGACGCCAGCAAAGTCGCCGTGCCGTATGCGGTAGAGCTGGCAAAAAAGCTCAGCGCCTCCATCACTCTTTTCAGCCTGACCCATACATCATATGCCCAGAATATCGACGGAGCAGGCATGGGAACGGCCATGGGAGCCGGAATCGGAGTCAACTGGGATGCCATTGATGCCGCTTCAAAAAAGTATACAGACGATTTCCTGGAAGGAATAGCCGGCGGCATCCGGCAGGAAGGAGTCCAGGTCAACCATGACAGCTACATCGGCATGGATGCCGCCTTTGAAATACTGGAAATGGAAAAGAAAATAGCGGCCGATATAGTGGTAATGGCGACCAGGGGCCGTTCACAAATTGCCCGCTGGGCCCTGGGCAGCGTGGCCGAAAAAGTGCTGCGGGAGGGCAGCAGGCCCATCCTTCTGATAAACGAAAAAACGGGGTAGAAGTAACAGGTAAGAAGGACAACCACTATTCCCCGGTGATGCGGATTGCATTCAGCGGCCCGGTTCTGTTAAAATATAATGTTGTACTTAATGGAGGTGTGCCATTTACGCTATTATTGAAACCTGTGGCAAACAATACAAGGTGGCTCCCGGAGATAAGGTGGATGTTGATATCAGCGGCGCCGGCGCCGGAGATAAGGTGGAACTGAACAGGGTCCTGCTTATTTCCGGTGATGAAGGTGTGATTGTAGGCGCTCCCGCGATTGAGGGAGCCAAGGTCATGGCGACATCACAGGGTCCTGTTAAAGGGGATAAAATAATCGTCCTCAAGTTCAAGCACAAGGACCACTACACCAGGAAAGCCGGTCATCGCCAGAAATATACCCGGCTGGTTATCAACGACATCGTTAAACCGGACGCAAACTAAATCTGAAAGAGGTGAATTCAATTGGCTCATAAAAAGGGTGGAGGAAGCTCTACTAACGGCCGGGACAGTCCCGGACAGAGACTGGGTGTAAAAAAATATGGTGGAGAATCCGTAATAGCGGGTAACATTATCATCCGCCAGCATGGAACCAAGATCCATCCCGGCAACAATGTCGGGCTGGGGAGGGATTATACCATATATTCTTTGATAGACGGTAAGGTCAAGTTTGAACCATACGCGAAAAATAAAAAGAAAGTTAGTGTTTACGCTGAGCAATAATTATGAAAGAAAAGATACATCCCAAATATTACCCTGATGCACAGGTTGTCTGCTCCTGCGGCAATGTCTTTACCACCGGCTCCACTAAAAAGCAACTGCACGTAGAGTTGTGCAGCAAATGCCATCCATTTTTCACCGGTGAAAGGAAAATGATCGATACAGCCGGAAGAGTGGAAAGGTTCAAACAGCGCTTTAACTTAACCGACTAAAGTTCCGGAGTTTTACTAAAGGGGGCGGAACTGTGTTTCCGCTCCTTTTTATTTGACAGGCAAAATATGGCAGAACAAAAGTTCTATTATGGCGGACAGGCAGTTATTGAAGGCGTGATGATGCGCGGCAAGAAGGTCATGGCTACCGCAATGCGCAGGCCGAACGGTGAGATAGGAATAGACTTCCGGCCTCTGTCTTCACTCTATACGGGAAAGTGGAGGAAAATGCCTCTCGTCCGGGGGATAATCGTGCTGATTGAGTCCATGGTCCTGGGAATCCAGACGCTGATGACTTCCGCCAATGTCGCACTGGAGGAAGAACAAACCAAACTTTCAGGCTGGACCATGTGGGGTATCATACTGGGCGCCATGGCTTTCGCCGTAGCGGTCTTTTTTATCGGTCCGCTTTATCTTACCAATCTGATGCGGAACTATCTGGAGTCTTCTATTGTTTTCAACCTGATTGAAGGCATTATCCGCGTGGCCATCTTCATCGGCTATCTTAAGCTCATCTCAATGATGGGAGATATAAAAAGGGTCTTCGCCTACCATGGGGCCGAGCACAAGTCCATCAACGCCTACGAAGCCGGCGTACCGCTGGATGTAGAATCGACCCGTCCTTTCAGCACAGCCAATCCGCGCTGCGGAACCAGCTTCCTTTTCGCCGTTATGCTTATCGCCATACTGGTCTTTTCACTGGTGGGCAAACCCTCCTTCTATATCATGATCGCATCCCGGGTCCTGCTGCTGCCGGTAATAGCCGCATTGGGCTATGAGTTTATCTATTTCACCTCCCGCCATAGTGAAAACCTCGTTATGCGGGCCATCCTGACTCCCGGTCTGTGGCTACAGAAATTGACTACCCGTGAACCTGATGACAAGCAGATCGAGGTCGGACTGGCCGCGCTGAAGAGGGTGCTGGAGGATGAACAGCCGGCCAGGATTGCGGCTACCGCAGTTACCATTCCGGCTGTGGCGGAAAGATAACCACAGTCAGAGAGGTGTTATACATGGAAAATCTTGAAGAAGGAAATACGCTGCAACTGGATTTTTCCAAGCTGGCTGCGGTTGCTCAAAAATGCCCTGAGGTAATCCCCGTGGCAGTCCAGAATATCGATACTGGCGAAGTGATACTGGTAGCTTATGCCAACCGAACTGCCCTGGAAGCTGCCTTGAAAAGCCGCACTGCGGTATTCTGGTCGACTTCACGCAACGAACTGTGGGAGAAAGGAAAGACCTCAGGAGAGGTTTTCGACCTTATTGAAGTTTATGTCAACTGCGAGCAGAACTCGCTCATGTACAGGGTCCGTCCCCGCAGAGGCGGCATATGCCACACCAAAAACCGGCGGGGCGAAGCCCGCAA
Source organism: Dehalococcoidales bacterium (assembly GCA_016926695.1). The sequence continues at coordinate 10,307 of JAFGOB010000106.1, forward strand.
CTGCTATTACCGCCGCCTGGACATGGATACCGGCAAGCTGGAAAACCTGGACCCGTAGAATGTTTACCTGCCGGCAACCTGCAAAGCCTGCTTTAGACTGATGTTTCCCGTATAGAGGGCCTGGCCTATGATGGCGCCTTCCACGCCGATCTTTCTGAGCTGTTCAAGATGCTCCAGTGAAGAAATACCTCCGGCGGCGATAACAGGCAGGTCGATCCCCTCCACCATATCGGAGAGAGCGCGGTAGTTGGGTCCGGAAAGCGTGCCGTCACGCTCGATATCTGTGTAAATCAGGCGTTTTACGCCCAGCTTTTTCATTTCCGATGCCAGGTCCAGGGCCTTCAGCTCTGAAGCTTGAAGCCAGCCCCTGGTCGAAACCCATCCGTTCCTGGCGTCAATGCTGACGATGATGGATTCCGCATAGCGGCGGCAGGCCTTCTCCACCAGTCCCGGGTCTTCAACCGCAACCGTCCCCAGTATGACGCGTTCAATACCCATTTTCAGCACAGAGGTGATGGTCTCCAGGCTGCGAATTCCCCCGCCCAACTCAGTGGGGACCTGTACCGCCCCGGCGATGGTTTTAATAATCTCCAGGTTGATCACCTCACCTGCCGCCGCACCGTCCAGGTCAACTATGTGTACGCGGGGCGCCCCCAGCGACTGCCATTGCAGCGCTACATTCAGCGGGTTTTCATCATAAACCGTCTCGCGGCTGTAATCGCCCTTGTATAAACGAACGCATTTCCCGTTGCGCAGGTCTACGGCTGGAATAATTTCCATTTCACATATCCTCAGTTAATTAAAATTCCTTCACTTATATAATACCTTTAATTTGCTTCGTCGTTACACTTATCGCAATGACGAAACGAAACAAGTGCTATATATAATATATATTCGGTATCTTTATGCCCATGCTGCCCGTGTATTGGCAATTAGTTGTGTACGTACCCCGGCTTTTATTTTCACTTCACCCCTCGAGGGAGAAGAATGTGTCAGATTGTACCAGCTTCTTCCTTTTTTAAAGGAAGACGGGAGATGGATTTTCCTTTTCTCCGTTTCCTCGCCCCTTGTGTTCATCACTATATATATACTTAGCGAGGTAAACCGGGGTACCTAAGAACGGGCATATATACAGAGAAAACTGGTATTTTTATGCGTGTTATTATAACATTATAGTAACCGCTTTCACAATCTCCCGCCGGTATTTACCGGCCGGTATTTACCATGGGTATTTATCGCCGATATTCCCAGGTACAGAGGTAAGCCGCTATGACACAGATAGATGTCAAACTGGAAAGGAACAAAGAACCGTTCGGGCCCGGACTGGTACAGGTTTTCACCGGAGACGGCAAGGGTAAAACCACGGCCGCCCTGGGCACGGTCATCAGGGCCATCGGACACGGATTGAGGGTCTATATTGTCTTCTTCATGAAGGGTGACTATTCTTACGGTGAGCGTAATACACTCAAGCAATTGCCGGGCGTTACTCTGGAAAGCTTCGGAGACGAAGATTTTGTCTATCCGAACCGCATCAAACCGGAGCAGGTAGAGCAGGCCGGAAAAGCCCTGGAGGCTGCCCGCTCCGCCATGTTAAGCGGGGATTACGACCTAGTAGTGCTGGACGAGATCAACCTGGCAGCCACCTTCAAACTGATACAGGTAGAGGATATCCTACAACTGATCAGGGATAAACCGCAAAACGTGGAGCTGATATTGACCGGGCGCAGGGCCGATACAAGGATCGTGGAAGCCGCGGACCTGGTCACCGAGATGCTGCTGATCAAACATCCCTTCGACCGGGGCATTCACTCCCGCATGGGAATCGAATACTAGCCGCTATGACCGAGCTTTTGCTGGCTACCAACAATCCCGGCAAGGCGGAGGAGTTCCGCAGCCTGCTGGCAGGCTGCGGTTACGAGCTTGTAACGCCGGCGGCGCTGGGCCTGAATTTTGAGGTGGACGAGCACGGCCAGACCTACGAGGAGAATGCCCGTCTTAAAGCCCTGGCCGGTCTCAATGCCAGCGGTCTGCTGACACTGGCGGATGATTCGGGACTGGAGATAGAAGCCCTGGGAGGCGAGCCGGGCATCCGCTCCTCGCGCTACGCCGGAGAGAACACCAGCGATAAAGAGCGGGTGGATTACCTGCTGGCAAAGCTAAATAATGTGTCTGAAGACCGGCGTAAAGCCTGTTTCCGCTGTGTTATAGCACTGGCCTGGCCCGAAGGCCGGACCGACTATTGTGAAGGCCGCTGCGACGGAACCATTATTTCTACACCCAGGGGTGACGCCGGATTCGGTTACGACCCCGTCTTTTATTTTCCGGAACTGGGCAAGACCATGGCCGAGCTGCCTGCGGAAATCAAGAACTCCGTCAGCCACCGCGGTCTGGCCGCACGGAAAGCCCGCAGGCTGTTACAATCCGTAAAATAAAGGTGCTATAATAAGGTTGAAATATTTCACCTGTAGAAAAGGAACATAGCCATGACCGGTCTATCTGATTCTTTCCAGCGACCTATTAATTATTTACGCGTCTCGGTAACCGACCGCTGTAATCTGCGCTGCGTTTACTGCATGCCGGAGGATGGCGTTCCCTGGCTGCCCCATAACAATATCCTGAGCTATGAAGAGTTCATCACCATCATCAGGGCAGGGGCGGAAATGGGAATAAGTAAAATCCGGCTTACGGGCGGAGAGCCTCTTGTCAGGGCCGGGATAGTCGATTTTGTCCGCATGATCCACGATGTACCGGGAATAGAAGATATCGCCATGACCACCAATGGGGTAATGCTTTCCAGGTTTGCTGCGGATCTCAAAGAGGCGGGGCTGACCCGGGTGAACGTGAGCCTGGATACACTCAGGGCCGACAGGTTCGACCGGATTTGCCGGGGAGCTAAATCCGGGGCGAAGATCTCCGATGTGCTGGAAAGCCTGGAAACCGCCCGGAAAGCCGGGCTTAACCCTGTCAAGATCAATGTGGTGGTGATGTCCGGGGTCAATGATGATGAAATAGTAGACTTCGCGCGAAAAACCCTGGATGAGGAATGGCATGTACGCTTTATCGAGCTCATGCCCTATTCCGGACAGGACATACAGATTCCTGACGGGATATCCGCGCACGATATCAAAAAGCGTCTGGACCCCCTGGGAAAAATGGAGCCCTTCAGACATACCTACGGCAACGGTCCCGCCAAGTACTTCCGCCTGCCGGGAGCAAAAGGGACTATCGGTTTCATCACCGCCCTGAGCGACCATTTTTGCTTCAAATGCAACCGGCTGAGACTAACAGCCGACGGCAAGCTGCGGCCCTGCCTGATGTCCGAGACTATGATCGACCTGAGAGAACCTTTGCGCAGCGGAATATCCGCGGACAGGGTCAAAGAGCTGATCAAGGCAGCCGTCAGCGTAAAACCATTAGGGCATACACTGACCTCAGGTTACCGTCCGACTGACAGGCCCTTCTGCCAGGTAGGAGGCTAGAATGGAACAGTTGAGCCATCTGGACGAGAACGGGAGACCGCGCATGGTGGATGTATCCGCCAAAAACGAAACCCTCAGAGAAGCAGTTGCCAGGTGCACGGTGCACATGAAGGCGGAAACCCTCGACCTTATCAAGCAGGGACAGATCGCCAAGGGCGACGTCTTTACCGTGGCGCAAGTGGCCGGCATCATGGCCGCCAAGCAGACCCCTCACCTGATACCCCTCTGCCATCCGCTTCTGCTGGGGGAGATCAGGGTAGAGTTCTCCGTTGACGAAGCCAACCGGGCCGTCCTGATCACCTCAACCGTAAAAAACAGCGGCCAGACCGGGGTCGAAATGGAAGCTATGACAGCCGTTTCCGTAGCCGCACTGACTATTTACGATATGTGCAAGGCCGTAGACCGGGGAATGAGGATAGACAATATCCGGCTGGTGAAAAAGAGCGGCGGCAAAAGCGGGACGATAATACTTGAATGACGGTTTCCCAAAGGTCGACAATATATCCGGAAATACCCGGTTTTAAGTTCCGCTGCCCGGTTTGTGCTGTTATGTTATGTAAATACCACTCTGTGCCCGGAACCGATGACTTAGTCCCGGATACTCACCATTCACAATAAAATTATAACTCCAGATAACTTGTTTCCCTGTTGCTTAAAGCCTTTTATTATTATATAATCTACGTCACGTAGTCATTAATTAGATTATTCAAATTAAATTGCTCGCGGGGGTGAAAAGTGAAGCTCACTTGTACACAAGAGGACTTAAACAGCGGTTTAGGGATAGTAGGGCGTGCGGTAGCCACCCGGACCACGATACCGATAACCAACAACATACTCATGGAAACGGACGAGTCGCGACTTAAACTGGTAGCCACCAACCTGGAAATGGCCATAAGCTGCTGGATAGGAGCCAAGGTGGAGGAGGAAGGAACCATAACCATTCCCGCACGGCTTCTCACCGAGTTTGTCAACTCGCTGCCGAAAGAAAAGGTGGTTAACAAGGAGATCATGCCAGAAACCGTGGAGTTTAGCATCGCACCCAAGTCCAAAGTGGCAGCCCTTAAATGCGCTCGCTACGAAGCACGCATCAGCGGAATGGACTCCAGGGATTTCCCCCCCATACCCACTGTGGAGCAGGGAATCACAACCAGCATCAGGATTAACGACCTGCGCCAGGCTATAACCCAGGTTGTCTTCGCCGCAGCCGCCGATGAGTCCAGGCCGGTGCTTACCGGCGTGGATGCCAAATTCGAGGGCAGCACGCTGACGCTTGCAGCCGCCGACGGCTTCCGCCTGGCGGTCTTCAAGCTGAATATAGCCACCCCCATCGACCAGAATATAGAGGTGATTATCCCCGGAAAGACCCTGACCGAGCTTAACCGCCTGATGACCGATCAGGAAGAACCGGTGGAGGTCAACATCAATCCCAACCGCAGCCAGGTCCTCTTCAAGCTGAAAAACATCGAACTGGTCTCTCAACTGCTTCAGGGCACCTTCCCGCAGTACGAGCAACTGATCCCCCAGAGCACAGGTACCAAGGCAACAGTGGATGTGGCGGAATTCCTGCGGGCCACCAAGACCGCTTCCATCTTTGCCCGTGACAGCACCGGAATCGTACGCCTGATTGTAGCCCCCGGAGGGGAGCTGACACCCGGCAAGATGACTATCTCAGCCCGGTCTGAAGAAATCGGCGAGGATACAGGAGAGGTTGACGCAATCGTGCAGGGAGGGGAAGCCAAGATCGCCTTCAACTGCAAATACCTTTCGGATGTGCTGAACGTGCTGAAAGAGGCCCAGGTCTCCCTGGAGACCACCAGTCCCTCCAGCCCCGGCGTAATCAAGCCGGTCGGCTCCGACAACTATATCCATGTCGTAATGCCGATGTTTGTCCAGTGGTAGAGATGGAGAATTTTCTCTCGTCCTTTCGCCCCTCTCTCCATTCTTCCCCCTCGATGGGGGAAGCTA